>JBGOVR010000158.1:0-9983 GCA_041478205.1 Candidatus Acidiferrum sp. | reverse complement strand
GCGTTGCGCGCCAATCGCAACAGGGCGCGGCGATCGGCTTCAGAGAGGGACGGCATCCTCTGTCTTTTTGTGGGTCTCCAGCATGTGCAGCTTGCGGCGCTGCTTGATGCGATCGTCGAGCTGGCCCCAGAAACGGAGGAAATATTGAGCCGCGGATACCAGGGCGCTGATGACGACCAACCATAAGAGCAGTAGAGCCAGCGTATTTAAGGAGGGATGCCGGGCTCCCGCGATCAAAACCGCCACGGCGCAGACTTGCAGGACCATCTTGGTCTTGCCGAGGAGCGAAGCAGCGATGGTCAATCCTTCCGCAGAGGCGATATTGCGCAATCCGAGGACGGTAAATTCGCGCCCAATGATGATTACGACCATCCAGGCAGGTACCAGATCCATTTTCACGAGCGAAACGAAAGCCGCCGTAATCAAGAGTTTGTCCGCGATGGGATCGAGCAGCGTGCCGAGGGTGGTGACCTGCAAGTGGCGCCGCGCAAAATAACCGTCCGCCCAATCGGTGGCCGCCGCCATCAGCAGGATCAACACACCCCAAAACTCGAAATGCATGGGGAAACCCCAGAGCTCGACGTTTGGGCTGCGTGTCAACAAAATGACGATGAGGACTGGCACGAAAAAGATGCGCAGGACCGTCAGTGAGTTGGGAAGATTCATAGGCACCGGTGGTGAAAAGCCACCCCTTTGTGGCCCCAACCACCACCGCGCCTCACTATAGACTCCGCTTACGCACGCGTCAACGCTCGCGGCCCGCCATAAATGTATGAGGTTGCAGGTACTTCCGAGTAAGCAGGTGGGTGGGGTAGCGATTGCGCGGAGGGGAATACTCTTTCGTAACACGAGGCCTGCAAAGCTGTGCAAATGTTGAATTTAGCCGAGGAGTTAAGAATTCCCTTAGAAAAGCGGGTAAACGCGCCCGGCATCACCATAAGATCAGCGTTATGTGCTACTTAAACGGAGGCATCGGAACCCTGCTATTAGGGCTTAGCCGTTCTCAAGTAGCCGGGCCGTTTTGTGGAGGGGTGGGTTTCCACAGCGTTTTCCACAGTATGGCAAGCCGCGTCGCGATCTTACGTGGCGCCGGCGGGATCCCTCCAGCCGTCGAGAAAAGGCCCAATTTTCTGGCGTTACCCGGAAGTTACTAGGGCGGGTTGCGGGACACACGGCTCAGATCGCCCGTGGCCCCCGCAGGACCCGCGCGGGAAGGAAAAACATCGCGCTCAGGATGGCGAACACGCCATGAACGGCAATTCCCAGGATGCGGAAGGGCAAGGTGATCAGCCAAACGAACGGATAGAGGATGAGCGCGAGCAGCGCTACCGGCCAGCACAGGAGGAACAGAATGCACCAGAGTAAGAAAGCAGCCATGGTAACTCCCTTCCCTGTAAGTTACGTGAGCGCGAGCGGAGAAGTTCCGTGCGCGGCATATTGGTTCAAGCGCAGCCGCTTGGCAATGGAGACCGGAATTTCCGCCTCCATAACCATGTAGGAGTCCTCGACCGCCGAACTCAGGACGCGTCCCATGGCGTGAACGAGGGCGAGTGTGCGGCCTTCGGCAAGCGGCAATCGCAAGGACAGTGTTACCACCGGATCGACGGGCAACGCAACGTCGATACGCCTCAGCAACTCTTCAATGCCTGCTCCGGTCATGCCCGATACGAGCACGGGGCCGTTGTCCGCGGATTTCGCCACGGCGGAGGCGAGCGTGTCTTTCTGCTCGGGCGTGAGCAGGTCCAATTTGTTCAAGACGCGCAGCTTTGGGCGATCGGCCACGCCAAGTTCGTTGAGGATTTTGTCGACTTCTTCGTCCAGCTCATCATGGTGAGGATTCGAGATGTCGCTCACGTGCAGGATCAATGCCGCTTCCTGCACTTCTTCGAGAGTGGCGCGAAATGCGGTGAGCAAGCCCTTGGGGAGATCGCGAATGAATCCCACGGTGTCCGACACCAGCACGCGACGGTGCGACGGCAAGCGAATGGCGCGAATGGTGGGATCCAGAGTCGCGAACATGCGCGAGGAAACGAGCACCTCGGCGCGGCTGAGCGCGTTGAACAACGTGGATTTTCCTGCATTGGTATAGCCGACCAAGGCGATCGTGCCGAGGGGAACGGCGTTGCGAGCTTCGCGTCGTTGCGCGCGCTGTCTGCGGACTTGTTCGATGCCCGCGCGAATTTTGCTGACGCGGTCGCGGATGCGCCGCCGGTCGGTCTCCAATTTTTTTTCGCCAGGGCCGCGCACGCCGATGCGTCCAGCTCCTCCACCGGCGCCGCCAGCACCGCCCCCACCACTTTTCCCGCCTAGCCGGGACATCGCCACGCCGCGACCGGTCAGACGCGGCAGCATGTAGTTCAGTTGTGCCAACTCCACTTGCAATTGCCCTTCGCGGCTGCGCGCATGGCGGGCAAAAATGTCCAGGATGAGTTGGGTGCGGTCGATCACGCGGCACTCCGTCGCGGCTTCGATGTTTCTCTGCTGCACCGGCGAAAGGTCGCCGTCGAAAATAATCAGCGGCGCTTTGTGGGCCGTTGCTTCGGCGCGAATTTCGTCGAGTTTGCCACGGCCGACCAGCGTTGCGGGATCGGCGGAGTCTCGTACCTGGTACACCGTGCCTGCGACTTCCGCGCCTGCGCTGCGCGCCAGCTCGACAAGCTCCGCGAGGGATTCCCGCCCTTGTTCGCCCGCGGGCATGCCAGGAACCCTGCGCGCACGCTTCCAGGTTACGCCGACGAGCAGGGCGCGCTCTGCTACCGAAGTCTGGTGCGACGTTTTCATGGGTGAGACGGGCGAGCGGTCATTGGGCGGATCGGATTGTCGCTGTTTGCGGCCGTCAAAGCGGTCAACTGGGCTGAGACTCTGCCCGTGTGGGGATTATACGCCCGTCGCCTCGGTGCTGCGACCTTCATCGAGACCCTGCTCACGGAGGTACTCTAGGGCTTCGCGTTGCACCTGCGGATCGTCGCCAAATCCCTCGCACCAGTGAACGCCAGGGTCCTTGCGGAACCAGGTCAACTGGCGTTTCGCGTAGCGGCGCGTGGCCTGTTGAATCGCTGCGCGAGCCTCCTCCATTGTGGTCTCGTCACGCAAGACTGCGCGCATCTCCCGGTAGCCGATAAAATCGAAGGGCTTCGCGCCTTCGGGCATCCCGCTGGCCAGCAGGGTGCGGACCTCTTCCATCCAACCGTGCGCCAGCATGGCGTCCGTTCTGGCGTGAATGCGGGCGTAGAGCGCCTCGCGTGGTGGGAGCAATCCAATTTTCAGCGGGCGCCATCCCTCCAGCGGAGTGCGCCCGGCGCGATGAACTTCCGAGAGAGGCTTCTTGGCAAGCAGGGTCACTTCGATGGCGCGAATTAACTTCTGCTCGTCGCGGGGTCCTATCTTGCGCGATGCTTCTGGGTCTAAGCGTTGCAGCATGCGATGCAAGTAGCCGGGGGAATGTTCTTGGGCGCTGGCTCGCAGTCTTTCGCGAAGTTCCTCGGAGCGCTGCGGAACGTCCGCTAGTCCTTCGAAAAGCGCGCGAAGATAGAGCCCTGTACCTACAGTGAAAATCGGCACGCGGCCACGCGGCCGCAGCGCTTCAAGGATCGCTATCGCCATGTGACGATAGCCTCCGGCGGTCGCGGCTTGTTCCGGTGCCAAGACATCGATCAAGTGGTGAGGGACGCCGCGACGGTCGGAGACGCTGGGTTTTGCGGTGCCAATATCGAAACCGCGATAGAGTTGCGTGGAATCGCAGGCCAGCACTTCTCCGCCAAGCCGCTCGGCAAGCCACACGCCGAGCGCCGACTTGCCCGAGGCCGTCGGACCGACGACGGCAACGAGGGGCAGGAGCAATTTGTCTTGACTCATCGGAACAGGAGATGACGCGCGCGAACGAACAGGAATATGAGCACAAATAACGCCAGAAGAAGAGTGCCGAGAACTTGTTGGCGTGCGAGTTTCACTAGTGTGCTTGTTCTGGCTGGAGATTATAGTAATACGTAAAGCGCAGCTCGATGAAATCTCCCTTGAACGGGGATGGCAGGGGCTCGAACGGAGTGGAAGCGCGGATCGACGAAATGGCGGCGCGATCCAGTGGCTCCTTGCCGGAACCAAATACTCGAACGGGTTCGCCGGTGGGCACCACGCCATTTTTCATGATGCGAAATTGCAGTGAAACGACGCCCTTGTCTCCTAACTCCACGGATCCGGGCATCACGGCAAACCAGTTTTGCTTCACGGTGATGTACACGCGGTGCAGATAATCGTTGAAATCCACGCCCTCAGTTGGCGTGAGCAATTGCATTGCGCCGAACGCCGCTCCCTGCCCTCCGCCACCTGGAACGCCGCTGTGGTTGGGGATCTGTCCGCCGCCCCCGATCGCGGAGGGAGCGCTCATTTTGGAGGCGTCACGGATCGAATCTTGAATCGCGGTGCTTACGGAACTCTTCGGCAGAAGCAGACCATGGGGAGTCGGCTGCTCTTCGGGCGTTTCGAGCTTGAGCGGGGGCCTGGGGGCGTCGGCCTTCGCGATCGTTTGGCTGGGTTGCGGGATGGGCGGCGTGGCGTTGGGCTTCGGCACCGGAGCGCTGGGCAGATCTTTCACCACGCGTTCCGGCTCTTTGGGTGCGGGCGTAGGCTCAGGGGTCGGCGCCACTTTGCGAATAATGCGCGGATCGACGCGTACGACGGGTTCTTTCGGCCGCGGCGCCGTCTTTGGCGCGTCGAACGCGCCTGGCGGAAGAAGGACCGTAATCTGCCTGCGCGCGAGGTCCAATTCCGCTTGCGTGGGAGCGTGCGGAGGAAAGATTTTGGGTTGCAGAATGAAGAAAGCAATCACAAGAATGTGGAAGACCACCGAGGAAACCCTAGTGACCAGGTCTTCTTTGGACTTGGCGTCCGCCCGCGGCGTCGTGAGGAGATTCACCTCCCCGGTCATGAAAATATCGGGATCGACGAAATCCGTGGGGGCGTTCTCCGACGGCGCGATGATCTCTGGAGGCGCGGCACCTTGCGGCACGGTGATGCGCTCATCCATATCGGTCGGCTGCAACGGCAAATCGCTTTTTTCTTCAATGACGAAGTCTTCGCGCTTGATGTCGCGCGGAACTACAACTCGCGCGGCAATCGAATCGAGCGGCAGGTTTGTAGGTATGTTGGAACGCCCGTCGAGAGGAACGATGGGCAGCATCGCGGGGACGAGCGTGCGCTCGTCCAGCGTGGAGGGACGCCGCCGCGTCGTCGGAGTATCCGCTGCGGGCGGTCTGGCACCGTGTGGAACAAGGAACCGGGGGATCATTCGTCTGTTTTCTGCGTTGCGGCAAATGCTAGCAATTGGACGCGCTCGCCGTGCTCCTGGATGCTTGCCATGACGCGTTCCGCCAGCTCGAGAGCGGCGCGGCCGGCAGTGCCGCTGGTTCGCGGTTCGCGCCGCGTGCGGACAGCGTCGACGAAGGCTTCGAGTTCTGCTCGCAGCGGCTCCATCGACTGGGCTGCGAGCTTTTCAAAAGCGAATTCTGGTTGCGGGCCGGGACGCTTCACGCCGACGCGCAGCGCGTCGCGCCGGGCGTAATCGAGCGAAATGTATTCATGCTGCTGGAAGAAGCGCATTTTGCGCACGCGTTCCGTGGAAACGCGGCTGGCGGTAACGTTGGCCACGGCGCCGCCTGCAAATTCGAGCCGCGCGTGGGCGATGTCCACCTTGTCGGTCAGCACGGGAATCCCCACGGCGCGCACTTCCGTTACCGGCTCCATGACGAGCGCCAGCAGAATGTCCAGGTCGTGAATCATCACGTCGTAAATGACGTCCACGTCGAGGCTGCGCGGCGTGAAAACTCCCAGGCGGTGCACTTCAAAAAAAAGCGGATGGTTGAGTATGGGCTCGACCGCCAATATCGCGGGATTGAACCGCTCCACGTGACCTACCTGCAGAATCCGATGGTGGCGCTTTGCGGCTTCGAGTAGCGCGTCGGCCTCCGGCAGGTTCGTGGCCATGGGCTTCTCGACGAGAACGTCGAGCCCCATTTCCAGTAGCCGGCAACCAACGGCAGCATGCTCGACGGTGGGAACTGCCACGCTTACGGCGTCTGCGAGCCCGCGCAGTTCTTCCAAGCCTCGCAAGACTTGCGTTTGAAATTCCGCCGCGACACTGGCCGCGCGCTCGGCATTCTTGTCATACACGCCGATGAGCTCGGCGTCCGCTATTTCGCGGTAGACGCGCGCGTGGTTGCGTCCAAATTCACCGGTACCGACAACGGCGACACGGATCTTCTGCGTTTGCCCTGGCGCCGCGCTCATTCCTTGATCATTCCCCCGGAAGCGCTTCTTGGTTCCACGAAAATAGCCGGAGGAAACGCCTGAATAGCGATTCCCGCCGCATCCGCCAACTCGATCAATTTTGTCCGGTCAAACAGCAAGGTGCGCCCGGCATCGAGAGCCAATGCCGTGGCGCCAGAACTCTTCATCTGTTCGATGGTCGGCAAACCAACCACGGGTACATCGAAGCGCATGTCCTGTCCCGGCTTGCTGACCTTCACGACTACTAGCGGCTTGCCGTTCACGATTCGCGCGGCGCGCGCGATCGTTTCGTCCGTACCTTCCATGGCCTCGACGGCAACACATGCGCGGTCGGAAATCACCACGGTTTGCCCGATGTCCATCGCCGAAATCTGCCGCGCGACGCCGAGACCATAGGCAATGTCAGCGGCCTCTCGTTCATCCGGCGCGCGGCGCGTGAGCACTCCGGGTTCCGGCACCAGCGGTTTCAGAAAAAGTGTCGAATCCACCAGGCGGATGCCTTCGTCCTCGAGCACGCGCGCCACTGCGCCGATCAGCGTGTCTGTATTCTTTCGCGGCAGCGAAAACAAGAGCTTCGCCAGCTTCCAGTCCGGCCGGATCGAACTGAAAATCTTGTTGTGCTTCACTTGGCCGGCCATCACCGCCTGCGTGACGCCTTCCTGGTGCATTAGCTCGATGGCTTTGCTCAGCTCGCCTAGGCTCACCCAGTGCAGCCGCTTCGCGGAACGCTCCAATTCCGCGGAGGCTTCTTCTTTCAGCGCGATGACCGCCATCTCGATGCCCTGGCTGCGCGCGCCCTCCAACACCAGAAACGGAAAGCGGCCATTTCCTGCGATGAGGCCCCATCCGGTCGTGAGTGCGGTGGCTTCTGGCATGAGGGGGGGCGTGCCCAACGTTACTTCACAATACCGCGCTCGGCGGTCTCGAGAAACTTGATGAGTTCTGCTACATCCGGCGATCCAGATCCCGCCAGCGAATTTCGCATCTCGGCAAGCGCTTGACTGGTGTTGAGTTTCGAGCGCAACAGCAAACGAAACGCGCGCTGCAGGGTTTGCAGGCGTTCGGCGGAAAAGCCTTTGCGTTCCAGGCCCACGGTGTTGACACCGTAGCATTTTGTCTCCCGCTCGGTGACTACAATCGAAAACGGCGGCACGTCCTGGGTAATGACCGTCGACGCGCCGATATAAGCGTAGCGGCCTACGCGGCAGAATTGGTGGACCGGCGACGAGAAGCCGATAGTCGCAAAATCTTCCACCGTCACGTGTCCCGCGAGGGTCGCGCCGTTCACAAATAGCGTGTTATCCCCGACGTGACAGTCGTGCCCGATGTGCGAAGAGGCCAGGAACAAGCTCCCGCTGCCGATGGTCGTTTTTCCGCCACCCTTTACGGTGCCGCGGCTGACGGTTACGTACTCGCGAAAAGTATTTCCGTCGCCGATGGTGAGTTCCGTCTTTTCGCCTCGGAACCCTAAATCTTGCGGATCGCCGCCGATGGAGCAAAACGGATGAAACACATTGTTCCGGCCAATCTTTGCCGGGCCTTGCAACACCGCATGGGAATGCAGCACACAGCCGTCGCCAAGCTCGACATCCTCTCCAACGATGGCATACGCCCCGATCTGAACGCCTGATCCGAGCTTCGCGCCCGGCGCCACCACCGCCTGAAGATGGATCTGCGGCGTGCTCATTTCGCGGCGTCTTCCACCTTTGCGGGCATTTCGCGGTCAACCATTTTGCACATCAACGTGGCTTCCGCCGCGAGTTGCCCATCCACCGTGGCACGTCCGTCCAGCTTGCAAAAATCCCCGCGCCAGGAAAGCACTTTGATCTCCAGCTTCAATTGATCGCCAGGCACCACGGGCCGCCGGAAGCGCGCGCCATCCACGGCCACGAAGTAGAGCAGCTTGTTGTCGCGATCCGGAATCTCCAGCAGCAACAACAAACCGCCGGTCTGCGCCATGGCCTCAATGATCAGCACCCCGGGCATGATGGGCTTGCCGGGAAAATGTCCCTGAAAATGTGATTCGTTAATGGTGACGTTCTTCACGCCCACAATGCGCTTCAGGCGCTCCATTTCGACAATGCGATCCACCATCAGGAACGGATAGCGGTGCGGCAATATCTTCTGAATTTCATTGACGTCGAATATCATCGGCGCTCCCCATCGCACCGCACACACGCATTCTGCTGCGTCCCCATTTGTGCGGCAAACCTATGATTATATGCGAACCCGGCAATCCGCGATATGTGCGTGCAAACGTTTTCGCGCGAATTAGCCCCTGCGGACCGGGTGGCAACCCGCGGCTATGCGCGCGGTGTTGCCGGTGGTTCTTCGCACTGCTAGCATGTGCGAGCCATGCCGGAACCGAATTCAGCCAAGAAGCTGTTGCAGATCCTGACGCCCCGCCTCCGGGAGATGCTCGCAACGCTCCGCAACTTCGTCCTCGCTGAATCGCCCAGTCTTGAAAAAGCCGCTGCAGACCGTTGCTGCCGCCTCATCGCGGCCGAATGGCGCAAGCGCAGCGCCCATGTAGAACGCATCGCGCAAAAACATCGTGGTGACCATCTGCGCGCGACCTGGTGGCCGCAAGAGTCGCGTCCGCAGGGGCAGCTTCTCGTCGTCGGCCACTACGACACCGTCTACGCCAGCGGCACTCTTGCGAAAATGCCGTTTCGCGTCTCGGGTGGCAAAGCCTACGGTCCCGGAACCTTTGATATGAAAGCGGGTATCGTTCAGGCGCTTTTTGCTCTCGACGCGCTGCAACGCACCAGGGAACCGCTCTGCAAACGCATCGTCTTTCTATGGACCTCCGACGAAGAGATCGGCAGCGAATCCTCGCGCAAGATCATCGAAGCAGAAGCGCGCCGCAGCGATGCCGTCTTTGTTCTGGAACCTGCATTTGGGCGCTGCGGCCTGCTGAAGACGTCGCGCAAAGGCGTCGGCGAAGCCGAGATCATCGTGCACGGCCGGGCATCGCATGCGGGCCTCGCTCCCGAGAAAGGCGTCAATGCAGTTCACGAGCTGGCCCAGCAAATCACCCGCATTCAAGGATGGAGCGGCTTGGGCCGAGGCACCACAATAAGCGCCGACATGATCGAAGGTGGGACTCGCACTAACGTTATTCCCGAGCGCGCCCGCGCCGTACTCGATCTTCGCGCACTGCGAATTGGTGACATGCGGCGCGTCGAACGCCGCCTGCATGCGCTGCGTCCCATTTTATTTGGAGCGCACCTCGAGATTCGCGGCGGCTTCAACCGCGCGCCTCTCGAGCGCAAGATGAGCGCCGCTCTCTTCGCACGCGCCAAACTACTGGCTGCACAGATGGGTCTTTCTCTCGGCGAATGCACCGCGGGTGGGGGCTCCGATGGCAATCTCACCGCGGCCCTCGGCATTCCCACGCTGGACGGTCTCGGCGCCGTCGGCGACGGCGCGCACTCGTCAAACGAATACGTCCTTGTAAGCACCATGCCCGCCCGCGCCGCGCTCCTGGCCGCGTTGTTGTGCATCAGCTGACGGAATTCTTCTCGCTGGTTATTCGTCGAACTTTTTCGGCCCTACCGTCCGTAGGTCTTGCGCAGATATCCGATGGTCGACTGCATCACATCGTCGTAATCGCCGTGCAGCACTTCTTTCACCGCCGCTTCCGTCGTACTGCCGGCCGCAATGCGGTTGAGAATGCGCTCTACATCTCCCATGCCATC
>JBGOVR010000179.1:0-8666 GCA_041478205.1 Candidatus Acidiferrum sp. | reverse complement strand
CCTTCTCAGACCATTCAACTTCTCCTAGAACGCTCCGCGGTTCTGTAGAATCTCGTCCTCGTCTCCAAAAAACGGAAACTTCCTCAGCAAAATTTCGTATCTATAGAAAACGCTTGCCCGTTTCATGCGTCTATCAGAGCTAAGGGTGGGGTGTATGGGACCAGACCTCAGTTCGACATTGGAGCCGGAAATGACTACCGGAGCCAGTCGCACGCTCCAATTGACCTCGCGCTACGTCCGTTTTGGACCGTTCCAGGTGGATCAGCAGCGTCAGGAAGTTACCAAGAACGGCTCCCGGCTGAAGCTTCAGGGAAAGGTTTATCAAGTTTTGCTGGCGCTGATCGAAAAGCAGGGCGAGGTGGTCACCCGCGAGGAACTTCGGATACGCCTGTGGCCGGCGGACACCCACGTCAATTACGACGCCAACGTCAACACCACGGTGAATAAGCTGCGTCAGGCTCTTGGCGATTCCTCGGATAAACCGCTCTACATCGAAACCATTCCGCGGAAGGGCTACTGCCTGATCGCACCCTCTGAATTTGCGGATATTCCCATGATCGTCACGGCCACGCCCTCCAGCGTTTCCGGTGAGAGACCTCAATCGAAGAGAAGTCCGGACGGATCACGATCCGACATCTGGATCACGCTCGGCGTGATCGGCTTAATCCTGGCCGGAATGCTTCTGGGTGCGGGCATTACGCGGCTCTGGATTTCTCATTTCGCTCCGAGCCCGGGCGCATTCTGGCCGTAACTCCATTCCTGTTATCGACCATTTTGTTCTTGTGGTGTTGTCTTCGGAAGCAAATTCAGGACCACCTGAAACCACCAGTTGGGCTGGTAGCGGATTTGTCCCGCTTGTCCCGCCACTCGCCGCTTCTCACTTTACTGCATCGGATTCCCGCCTGAAAGTCATTCCCGTCGTGCGTCCCGCATCTAACGTGAACCCCGCCGGAGTACCCTTCGCGTCTCGCTGGAAGCTAATGGTCACGGAGGCGACTCCAACCTTGAATTTGTCCGAGCCCGCGGACCGCAACTCGCTCGGCAAAAAGTTATTGGCTCGCGGCAACCCGGAAGCATCCCGCACCGCGATCAATTTCAAATGTCCGTCCTTGATTCCTAGTCGGTACGCTACGCCGAGCTCGTCACTCCGGTAATCGCCCGTGTAGGCTTGAAGCTGTTCCGTCGTGAGCGTGACATCGGCCTGCTCCTTCTTTTCTTTTTCCTCCGCCTCTCCGTTTTCTTTCTTCGCATCCTTGGGTTTCATCAGACTGCCGAGATAGATGTCGGCCACCTCGGCGGCGCGCTTGGAAGGATCGGCGTTCCCGGCGTTACACAGGCACGCCACCGAAAAATGCTGCTGCGGAAATCGCAGGAGTTGCGCGCGATAGCCGCCCCACGCGCCTTCGTGGCTCACCGTGTGCAGTCCGCGGTATTCCTGCAGGAACAAGCCCTTCGCATAGTCCAGAACCTTCCCATTGTTCAACTTGCCCTGCTCCTGCATCTCGGCAAGAAATTCCCTTCCGCCAATCTGCGCGCTGTAAAAATTCTCATCCCACTTCAACAAATCCTCGACCGACGTATGCACCGCGCCGTCGCCA
Source organism: Candidatus Acidiferrum sp. (assembly GCA_041478205.1). Classification (GTDB taxonomy): domain Bacteria; phylum Acidobacteriota; class Terriglobia; order Acidiferrales; family UBA7541; genus Acidiferrum. The sequence goes on along the minus strand of JBGOVR010000179.1, from coordinate 7,068 downwards.
GTCTGCTCGAAGTAGGAAACATTCAGCGTATACTCGTCTCTCTTTTCTTTTGGATCGTAGGCCAGCGCGCGATTCGCGATCAGCGAGGTGTGATCGTCGCGATACTGCGTGTGCGTCATCTCCAGCGGCACGAAGATATTTTCCGCCGCGAATTCACGCAGCGTCTTCCCGCTTGCGCGCTGTACGATCTCCGACAGCAGGAAAAAACCAGTGTTGCTGTATAGCCAGTCGCTTCCCGGCGCGAAATTCAGCGCCTTCTGCCGCGCGATCAGCGCCAGCGCATCTTCGTCGGTGGTCACGCTGTCCGTATTGATTCCGGCCAGTTCCATAAGCGTCAGATAGTCGCGCAGCCCGCTGGTGTGATTCAGCAGGTGCAGGATGGTGATCTTGCGCCCGTAATCCGGCAGTTCTGGAATGTGCTTTCGCACCTCGTCGTTCACGGATAGCTTGCCTTGCTTCGCAAGCAACAAAATGCTGGCGGCCGTGAATTGTTTTGACGTCGATCCAATGTCGAAGACGGTTTGCGGCGTGATGGCCACGTTTTCTTCCAGGTTTGCGAAGCCGTATCCCTTTGCGTAAATCATCTGGCCGTCGCGGTACACCCCCAGCGCGCATCCCGGCGAACCGGGCTTCGCCAAATCTTCAAAGACCTCGTCGACCGCGGCAGCCGCTTTTTGATCCTTCGCGTTTGTCACCGCACGGCTGCTCAACAAAAATGAAATCGCCATGCTTGCCACGCACGCTTTGCGCCATGCCTTCATGTGTCCCGCTCCTTGTATCGTTCGCGCGCAAAGTCTATCTCCTCCTATCGCGTCCTTCAATGCGTCGCCGCATTCTCGTGTAAACTTCCCACCCGGATATGCTCACCGCCATCACCCGCGCCGTCAGCCCCGCGATCGTGAATTGCGAGCTGACTTTCGTCGCGCGGCAACCCATCGATCTCTCAAAGGGCCGCGAACAGCATCGCGCTTACGAACGGCTTCTTGAAAAACTCGGCGCCCGCGTTCTCTCTCTCCCCGCGGAGCCGGATCTTCCCGATTCCATGTTCGTCGAAGACCCCGCGATCGTTCTCGATGAGCTCGCGGTGATCCTGCCACTCGGCACGGAGTCGCGCCGCCCCGAAGCGGCCTCGCTAGCGCAAGCACTTTCCAAATTTCGCAAGCTGGAATACGTCAGCGTCCCCGGCACCCTCGAAGGCGGCGATGTCCTTCGCATCAATCGTAAACTCTTCGCCGGCCTCTCCAGCCGCACCAATGCCGAAGGCATTCGCCAACTCACCGCCATCCTCGCTCCGCACGGCTATGAAGTCATCTCCGTGCCCGTCACCGGATGCCTGCACCTGAAATCTGCCGTCACCTATCTCGGCCGAAACACGCTGCTCGCTAACCGCGCCTGGTTCGATCCCACGCCATTTGCCGGCTACGACTGGATCGACGTCGCCCCCGAAGAGCCTCACGCCGCCAACGCCCTCGCTCTCGGCGACACTGTGATCTTTCCCGCTTCGTTCCCCCTCACGCGTGCGCGCCTCGAAGCCCGGGGCTTCCCTGTCACGTCCCTCGACATCTCCGAACTCCAAAAAGCCGAGTCCGGCCTCACCTGCTCCAGCCTCTTGTTTGAAGTCGTTAAGGCATGAAATCAATTCCTGGTAGGGGCGCAGCACTGCTGCGCCCCATCTGGGCACGATCATTCGTACTTGCTTCCCACCGCTGTTGCCTTCGCCTGCCCAAGTCGTAGGGCTGTCCGGCGAAGCGCAGCAACGTAACCTTTAAACAAAACGGCCACTCCAATCTCCAGAGTGGCCGTCTCATTGCTACATTCTTACTGCGTGAGTTGCGCGTTCTTAGTTCGCCAACTTCTCCACCCTGCGCGCCACAAACACCGGCTGGCCGCTGATCGGGTCTTTCAGCACCAGACCAACAACGCGCAGCGGAATCGCCGCGTTGCCCGTCAGGTCGCCGAGTCCCGTCAGCCCGCCACGGAACTTCGTGAACGGCGTGCAATACACCGTCACCGGTCCGTTGAACAGTACGCCGGCCAGCCCGTTCGAGTTGAATTGGAACGTGCTCGCTCCAACGTTCGTGCTGCCCACAACCCACGTCCCGGTGTGCCCTTCGTGCCGCAACACCACACGCTTCACCGTCACGGCCCCGTTGCTGAACGGGCCGCCGATGCTTACGTGTTGGCCCGGCACCAGCAGGCTCGAATTGAAGAGCGGATTCGTTGCATTCGCGAACGTGAACGGATTGTGCCACCAATAAATGAAGAACTTTTCATTCCCGGTCAGATTGATCGTCGAGATCTGCCCGGACTGGAATCCCGTTCCGGAAGGCAGCGCGTTCCGCACGTACAGATCGAAATCGTTCGCCGCACCCGTCGCCGGGTCCACGAACGTCACCAATCCGCCCGCGAAGAAGCTGTCCTGCGACACGATCGCAACCGTGTCCGCCAAGATCGCTCCCGAAGTCCTGTCCAGCGTGCCGGAAATCTCCACGATGGAAGTGCTCGTCAGGTCGCTCAAGCCCTCGCCGTCTTCGAACTCGGTCTGGCCGTTTACATTCACCGTGAACTGGTGCCCGTGCGGCCCCTGAATCAGGAACGAACTGGTCCCTACGCTCACCACGCCGGCGTAGAATTCATCGATGTACGCATCGGCGTCGCTAGGTGTAATGGCCTTCAGGTCCAGCGTCGGATTCACCACGCCGGTGAACTGCCCGTTCTGATCCACTTGAATCGACTGCCGCAAGTCGAAGTCAAAAAACAGCCCAATGACGTCGCCGGCGTTCACCGTCAGCGGGCTGCCGAGCGTAATCGTCACGCTCGATTGCGTCAGCGTCACCGCCGGCATTGTGGTTCCATTCAACGTCGTGATCGCCGGCCGTGTCGGAGGATTCGTCTGCGGGGTCGTTACGTTCAGGTAGCCGATCTGCGGATTCGCCAGGGTCACATTCACGGTCGTGTACGTACCCACGGGAATGGTGTTCAGATCGAGCAGCGTGTGCAGTCCGTTCAGCCGTGCGAAGTCCACCGTCTGCGTCCCATTCAAAACAGAAACGGGAGGATTGGTTCCGTCCGACACCGTCATGCCGGTGATGTCCACTTGGAAGGACAACACGCTCGGCAACGGCGCGTCCGTACCGTTCACAAATACGCTTCCGCTCTGCGGCTGCGTCGTTGTTGTTGAAGTCGAGCTCCCGCCGCCACAGCCGGAGGCCAGGGCAACAAGCGTCAGCACCAATATTCCACTAAGCCACTTCATGGGTTTCATGAGTCAGTTTCCTTTCGTACTGGAATACCCCGGAGGCGCCTTCGCGCCCAGCAACCCTTGCCTCCTCAAACCCGCGTCTTCCCGAAAAGTCGCATCGGTAACCCATTCCGTTTCAGTTGCTTAGGTGGTAGTACTAAAACCATGCTGATTTCCGTTGCAAGTGGGCCGGCCTTCTGTTATATTTTTCTCAAGTAACAGTCTCGGTACGCTCCCTGTTTCGTTGAAATCCGCAAGATGCGTGGTCAGCTGGTATCTACGAAGCGGCGGAGCCCGATCTGTAGGCTTTCGAAGCTAACTCCTTTAGAATCCGCACTTCCGCAAAATAGGCGCGTAACTCTTTTAGAATCCGCACTTCCAAATTCATTGGACTTAAAGTCCTTTAGAATCCGCACTTACGAAAAAAGGGGGGGAGGGGGGTGGAAGTGTTAACTAGGTTTCCGCCAAGCCGTAACCACGCGAACACGATGTCAGCGAGATCCCAATGATTCGGCTTGCCCGGATCCCGCGGCTCATGCTACATTTCGTTTCGGTATGATGATTCTCACCGCCGCTAAGCGAATTACCACCGCAACGCCGTCCATGTCGACTACCTCGACTACGACTACGTCGATTACCGCTACCGGCGAGTGGAGAAACTAGCAAGCTAAAAAAAGTTTCCAACCCACCGCCAGAAGCGAACCTGGCGGTGGGTTTCTTCTTTCCGGCCCCCCCTCCAGAGTCGCTCCAGCGGTAACAAACAAGGGAGCGGCACCCATGAGTGCGGAACACCTACAAGAAGATGTAGTCCCAGAACGCGGCTTTGCCCCGCAACTCGGCGGGGCCGTCGAATCGCTCGGCAATCGCGAAGCGGTCATCGCCCTTAAGTTCGGCGGCACTTCGTTGCTCGGCGCCGAGCGTATGCTTCACGCCGCCGGCTTGGTCCGGCCCGTCGCGCAAGCATCGCAAGTCGTCGTGGTGGTCTCCGCGATGAAGGGCGTCACGGATCGCCTTCTCGCCATCGCACAATTCCTCGCGGACCGCCAGAACGTGCGCGCCCGCTCCGAAGCCGAGTCCCTCCTCCACCTTCATCACGATGTTCTTCGCGAACTGTCGCTGGACTCCGGCGATCGCGATCGCGTCGCCCGCGAGCTAGACTCGCTCGGTCGCGATCTTCTCCACGAAGTTCCGCCGCAGGGCCACGTCACCGCCGACGCCGAGCTTTTCGATCGCCTGGCGTCCTTCGGAGAACGCTTCAGCGCGCGCCTCTTTGCCGCCGCGCTCGAGCACTCCGGCGTTCCCGCGGTTCCCGTTTCTTCTTCTGATATCGTTCTGACTTGCGACACCTTCCGCGACGCCAAGCCGCACCTGGAACAGACTAAGCAGCGCGGCCGCCACGTTCTCGTCCCGCTTCTCGAGGACGGCATCGTCCCCGTCGTGACCGGCTTCATCGGCGCCACGCCAGACGGCCGCATCACCACGCTGGGCCGCAACAGCTCCGATTTTTCCGGTGCAATCATCGCCCACGTCGTCGACGCTGACGAACTCGTGATCTGGACCGATGTGGACGGCATCTACACCGCAAACCCCAACGAGTCCGCCGAAGCCAAGCTCTTGCACGATCTCAGCTACGACGAAGCGCACGCGCTCGCGACCAGTGGTGCTACAGTGCTCCATCCGCATGTGCTGCCGCTTGCGGCCGAAACGGAAATGACCGTTTGGGTCCGTAACACATTCAAGCCGCACGTCCGCGGCACACGCATCGGCTTGTCCCGTGAATCAAGTTCTCTATCCCAGCAGAGAGGTGCAGCATGAGCGGTCATTCTTCCGAGCGCGGTAATCCCGCGCCGCAAAGCGCGGCCAAAAAGTGGCGAGCCGGCATTCTCGGCGCCACTGGCATCGTCGGCCAGCGCCTCGTCAAACTCCTCGCCGATCATCCGTGGTTTGAGCTCACGGAGGTCGCCGCCTCCGAACGTTCTTCCGGCAAATCTTATGCCGAGGCCGCGCGTTGGCATCTGGACACGCCGATCCCCTCCGCGGCGCGCGACCTGGTCGTCAAAGGCCTCGATCCCTCGCTCGATTGCGATTTCGTATTCTCCGCGCTGGATTCCTCCGTCGCCGGTTCCGCCGAAGAAGACTTCGCTCGCGCCGGCTATCCCGTCGTCAGCAATTCCAAGAACCACCGCATGGACGCCGACGTTCCGTTGCTCATTCCCGAGGTAAACGCCGCGCACCTCGATGCCATTCCTCTGCAACAGAAAAATCGCGGCTACGACGGCGGCTTCATTGTCACCAATCCCAATTGCTCCACCGCGGGTCTCGTCCTGGTCCTGAAACCTCTCGCCGATGCTTTTGGCTTGGAGAAAATCTTCGTCGTCACGTTGCAAGCTGTTTCCGGAGCAGGTTATCCCGGCGTCGCGTCCCTGGATATCCACGGCAACGTCGTTCCCTTCATCAGCGGCGAAGAAGAAAAAATGGAAGCCGAGCCGCAGAAGCTGCTCGGCAAATGGGATGGCGGGCGTTTCGTCGATGCCGGCCTAGGTCTCAGCGCGCATTGTAATCGCGTGCCGGTTCTCGACGGTCACCTCGAATGTGTCAGCCTCAGCCTCAAGAAAATCGCGTCTCTCGGCGAAGTCCGCGAAGCCCTGCGCACTTTTGAAGTCAGCCCCGAGCTGGCGTCTCTGCCTTCCGCCGTGCGCCATCCGGTCATCGTGCTCGACGAGCAGGATCGCCCGCAACCCCGCCGCGACGTCAATGCAGGCAACGGCATGGCCGCCGTCGTCGGCCGCGTCCGCGAATGTCCGCTGCTCGACGTAAAGTTGACGCTGCTCTCGCACAATCTCGTCCGCGGCGCCGCTGGTGCCGCCCTGCTCAACGCCGAACTCCTCGCCGCCCGCGGCTTCTTCCATCGCCGCGTGAACGCCGAAGAAGGATCGCTAGCGGAACAGGTTTCCAGCTAGCGCTTTTATGGTTTATACGTAGGCGCCGGGCTTCAGCCCGGCGAGCCAGTCAGAGGAACGCGGCAGCGGGCTCGGCTTAAGCTACAACCGCCACGTCGCAATCGTGCGCTGAGGCGTAGCGCTCAAACAGCTCGACCAGGCGCTGCGTCCAGCGCTCCAGTCCGTCCTTGCCGCCGAAGGAAACGATCGCCGCGAGCACCTGCTTCGTCTCGCTCGTCACCATCGTCCGCTCGGAATCGCTCGTCGGACTCCCATGCGGCCCCAGCGCGTCGCAAAACACCGGCAAGCCCTCGAGATTTAAATCGTACTTGCCGATGCCTTTGTACGTTTCCCCCGCGCGTCCCGCGCGAAACACGATGTCTCCGCTCACGTGAGCCAGATCGTAAAGGCCAATCGGCAACCGGCTCCCAACCGAAACCAAATTGATCGCATCCACCACGGCATTAATTTGCGGCAGACCCTTCCCGGCAATCACTCGTCGCAGCAGCGCCTCTGCCGACCCGCGATACCTCGCCGGATCTTTCCCCAACGCCTTATACGCCGCGCGCGTCGCAATAATTTGCGGCGACTCCAAGACCACGCGCGGCTCCGGCAGCTTAATAATTTCCAGCACGCGCGCTTGCATCTCTTCGATCAGCGCAGCCGGTGACACCAGCGCCTCGACGTGGCCCGTCACGCACCCCAGCGCCGTCCTCGGGCATTTCGCCTTCAACATCTCATCAATAGTCACGCGCATCCGCCGATCACCTCGATTCCCAGACACCCCATCCCCGGTCATGTTAAACTAACCACGATTTAGGCTCGTAGCTCAGTTGGTTAGAGCGCTACCTTGACACGGTAGAGGTCTGGGGTTCGAGTCCCCACGGG
>JBGOVR010000209.1:0-6468 GCA_041478205.1 Candidatus Acidiferrum sp. | reverse complement strand
GTGCGCGCCAACGTGAAGCTGGGCAGGAGCTCGGTTAATACCGTGGAAATCCTGCAGGGCCTCCAGATCGGCGACAAAGTGATCCTGTCGGACATGTCGCAATGGGACACCGTGGACCGCATCCGGCTTAAATAAGCCTGGCGGACGGATCTGGCGAACTTTTAGCACGAGTTTCGCGTATCAGCTTCAAGACATGTGCCCTGGCTGCAACGTCTTATTCGGGTGGAGCCTCAGATGAACAGTTTGTGGCAGGACATTCGCTTCGGCCTGCGCATGCTGGCGAAGAATCCCGGCTTCACCGCCGTCGCCGTACTCACGTTGGCCCTGGGCATCGGCGCAAACACCGCGATTTTTTCGCTGCTCGATCAAATCCTGCTGCGGCGGCTCCCCGTCCAGAATCCGAGCGAACTGGTCGTGCTTCACGCGCCGGGTCCGGCCACCGGACACATGTCCGACGACGGCGACGCGACCGAATCCTTTTCTTATCCCATGTACAAAGGGCTCCGCGAAAGCAGCGCGGCCGTTTGCAGGATACTGGCCCGCTACAGCTTTTCCGCCAGCATTGCCAATCGCGGCCAGACCGAGCGGGGCTCGGGCGAACTCGTTTCCGGCAACTACTTTGAGGTTCTGGGCGTTCCGCCGGCAATCGGGCGAGTGTTCAGCCTGGAAGATGACCGTGTTCCCGGCGGCCACCCCGTTGCCGTGTTGAGCCACTCGTACTGGACACGACGCTTTGGCGGCGATCCGAACATTCTCAACAAAAGTCTGCTCATCAATAACATCGAGATGACCGTTGTGGGTGTCGCCCGCGCAGGCTTCTCCGGCGTTCAAGTCGGCCAGTTGCCGGACGTGTTCGTCCCGCTGATGATGACCCCACAAATGACGCTAGGCCAGGATAGCCTCGACGGCTGGAACGATTATTGGCTGAAAGTCTTGGCGCGCCGCAAACCGGGCATTTCCGAACAGCAGAGTGCGGCGGGCCTGAACGCCGCGTATCGTCCGCTCCTTGAAGAGCAGTTGCCGAAAATCACCGGCTGGAACGAACAGAAGCGCCAGGCCTTCTTGAACAAGAAAATTCTGCTTTCTTCCGGAGCTCGCGGCCGCACCATCGTACAACGCGACGCCGGGGGCCAATTGATGATGCTGTTCGCGATGGTCGGGCTGGTTCTGCTCATCGCCTGCACCAACGTGGCGAACTTGCTGCTGGCTCGGGGAGCCGCTCGACAACGGGAGTTTGCCATCCGCGGGGCGCTCGGCGCGACCCGGGGACGCATGATTCGCCAACTGCTCATCGAGAGCTTGCTGTGCGCGTTCGGCGGCGGTGCCCTGGGCATCATTCTGGGCGCGTGGCTGATCGGGGTGCTGACGCCGATCATCGTATCGAACGAGGGAATTCAGGGACTCACGCCGAATCTCGATCTTGGTGTTCTGGCATTCGCCGCCGGGGCCACCCTGCTCTCCGGCGTTTTCTTTGGAATCGTTCCCGCGTGGCGCGTTACGCGAGCCACGGTCTCGGAGATGATCAAGGATCAGGGATCGACGTCGTCGGCCAGCGTTTCGCACGTCCGCTTCCGCAAATCGCTCGTTGCCGGGCAAGTTGCCTTCACGATACTGCTTCTCGCCGGCGCGGCGTTGTTCACGCGCACGCTGTGGAACCTGCGTAGCGAGGATCTCGGCCTCCGGACCGAACATGTCATCAGCTTCTCCATCGCGCCCGCTTTGAACGGCTACGACACACCCCGCAGCATCGCGCTGATCGATCAACTACGCGCGCGCATCGCGTCCCTTCCCGGCGTGCGTTTCGTGGGCACCGCCGAAGTTGCCGCACTGACGGGCGACGATGAAGGTGCCAACATCACCGCCGAGGGAGGCGTCCAGATTCCCGAAGATCTGCAAGACGTGAATTACGTTGCCGTAAGCTCCAGATATTTCTCCACTCTGGGTGTGCCCTTGGTGTCTGGCCGCGAATTCACCGATGCGGACGGCGCGGCGAGCCCCAAGGTCGCGGTCGCGAGCGAATCGATGGTCAAGCGCTTCTTCCCCGGCCGCAATCCCATCGGCATGCACTTTGCTTTTGGCGGCGGCAAGACGGTTAAGCCGGACATCGAAATCGTGGGCGTGGTGAAGGATGTAAAACAAGATCACGTCAAAAGCATGACCCTCAATCCATACGTCTACATTCCGTATTCGCAGCGGCCCAAACTCTCCGGCATGACCTTCTATGTGCGCACGGTACAAGATTCGCTGTTGCTCGCGCCTGAATTGCAGAATCAAGCCCGACAGCTGGACGCGAACCTGCCCGTTTACGATGTCAAAACTTTGGAACGCGTTGTGGAAGAAGATTTGTTCTCGGCACGAATGGTCGCGGTACTGTCGGCGAGCTTCGCGGGTTTGGCCGCACTGCTCGCGGCGCTGGGGATTTACGGCGTGCTTGCCTATCTTGTGGTGCAACGCACCCGCGAGATCGGGATTCGCATGGCCCTCGGGGCAGAGGCTAGGGACGTCCGCGCACTGGTAGTCAAGGAAGTTGGATCGATGGTGCTGGCAGGAGTGGCGGTGGGTTTGCCGCTGGCCTACGGCATGGCGCGCCTGAGTGAATCGATGTTGTTCGGCGTGCATGCCGGGGACCCGGTGGCTTACGCGCTGGGCGTCGGATTGATCGCGATGGTGGCGCTGGCCGCGTGTTACATTCCCGCGCGGCGGGCGACGCGGGTCGATCCGCTGGTGGCGTTGCGGTACGAATGATTTGCTCGAATCACGGTTTTGAGGCCCTGGAGACGGACGGCAGCAGAGGTTGGAATCAGAAAGTTTATGTTCGAGAAGAATACTGATCTGAAGGAGAGGCAATGGTAGACGCAAACGCAACGCTCATCAAGATGGAAGGCGTGAAGAAGGTCTTCCTTACGGACGAAGTGGAAACGCATGCGCTCGAGGAAATTCATCTGGAAATCAAGAAAGGGACGTATATCTCGATCGCCGGGCCTTCGGGCTGCGGTAAATCGACGCTGCTGTCGATCCTGGGACTCCTGGATTCTCCGTCGCACGGAAACTATTGGCTGAATGGCCAGCCGGTGGCGAACCTGACGATCAGCGAGCGCACGCGCATTCGCAACCGCGAGATCGGCTTCATCTTTCAGGCGTTCAATTTGATCGGCGATCTGACGGTGTACGAGAACGTGGAGCTGCCGCTCACGTATCGCGGCACCAGCGCCAGTGAACGCAAACAAAAGGTGCAGAACGCCCTGGAACGCGTGGGCATGGCGCACCGGCTGCGGCACTATCCTTCGCAACTCTCGGGCGGTCAGCAGCAGCGTGTGGCCGTGGCGCGCGCGCTGGTCGGCGATCCGCTAATTCTGATGGCCGATGAGCCGACCGGAAACCTGGACTCGAAGAACGGCGAAGCGGTGATGGAGCTGCTGCGCGACCTGCACCGCAACGGCGCAACGATCTGCATGGTCACGCACGACCAGCGCTACGCCAACTTCGCGGAGCGCACCATCCACCTGTTCGACGGCCGCATCGTGGAAGAAACCCAAGAAGCCCACGTCGGCGCGTAAGCGAGAGCAAGAGACCTCGCCGGCACGTGAGCGGCGCGAACGCCCGCGCAAAAGATAGGACCCGCGATGAATTCGATCTGGCAAGACGTTCGATTCGGCGTGCGCATGTTGCTGAAGCACCGGGTCGCGACGATTGTTTGCGTGGTGGCGCTGGCGCTGGGCATCGGCGCCAATACGGCGATGTTCAGCGTGGCGGAAGCATTTTTACTGCATCCGGTTCCGTTTGAAAATTCGGAACGCATCGTGGCGCTGGTCGATTCACGGCCGCAGCAGAATATTGAGATGAGCGGGGTCGCGCCGTCTACCTATTTCGACTGGCAAAAGGAAGCCCGTTCGTTCGAGCAGCTGGGCGCCTACGAATGGGATGAAATAAACCTGACGGGTGACCGCGAACCACAAAAAGTTCAGAATTTTCAGGTGTCCGCTAATTTCTTTCCCTTGCTCGGCGTGCATCCGCGGCTCGGCCGCGCGTTTCTGCCGGAAGAAGAAGAGCCCGGCAAGAACCAGGAGATCATCCTGAGCCACAGCCTTTGGGAGCAACGCTATGCGTCCGACCCGAAAATAGTGGATAAAGTGGTTAAGGTGGACGGCAAGAGTTTCACCGTCATCGGCGTGATGGCCAAGGGGTTTGATTTTCCGATGCCCGCGGAGACTTGGACTCCGCTGGCACTGGACGTCAAAGAACGCCTGCGCCGCGACATTCGCTGGCTGTGGGTGCTGGGGCGGCTGAAGCCGAATGTTTCGTTCTCCGAAGCGGCGGCCGAGATGCAGACCATCACCAAGCGCCAGGCGGATGCGTATCCGGACACCAATAAAGGCTGGGAACTTCGGCCGCGTCTCCTGCGTGAATTTGTGACCAGCAGCATTACGCGCCATTACACGCTTTTGCTGATGGGCGCGGTGGGCTTCGTGTTGCTGATCGCTTGCGCGGACGTCGCCAACGTGCAGTTTGCGCGCGTCACCGGCCGCGCCAACGAGTTCGCGGTACGCACCGCGATGGGCGGCAGCCGCTGGCGCGTCATTCGCCAATTGCTGATTGAGAGTTTGCTGCTCTCACTTACCGGAGCCGCGCTGGGCTTGTTCTTTGCGCAATGGGACATTGAGCTGATCCTGGCGCACATGCCGCCGGACGTGGCCAAGTTCGTCGCGGGTTGGAAGACGATCCGCATGGATTCGGGGGCGTTTCTGTTCACTCTGGGTGCCGCGTTGTTGAGCGGCGTTCTTTCCGGCATCGCGCCATCGCTGCTCAGCTCCCGCGCAAATCTCAGCGAGACCTTGAAGGAAGGTGGCCGCGGGTCATCCATAGGCCGCACGCGGCACCGTCTGCGCGGCGCGCTGGTGGTCGCGGAAGTGGCCCTGGCGCTGGTGTTGCTTGTGGGCGCTGGGCTGCTCGTCAAAAACTTCCAGGGGCTATTGAATGTGAACGAGAGCTACGCGCCCGAGACGTTGCTGACGATGAATCTGACATTGCCGGAGACGCAGTACGCAAAGCCGGCCGCGCGCCGCGAGTTCCACGAGCAGGTGCTACAGCGTCTTGGCACTATCTCCGGCGTGCAGTCCGCAGCGCTGGTCACCCACGTTCCCTATTCAGACGGTGGATACGTGGGGACCGCCGACTTCTCGATCGAGGGACGCGCCGTGGCGGAGCGCGGCGAACTGCTCAACGCTATTGTTGAGACGACCAGTCCGAGTTACTTCGGCGAGATGAACATAGCGCTGCGCAGTGGACGCGTGTTGGCCGAAACAGACGGCGCGGAAACGCTTCCGGCGGCGGTCATCAGCGAGAGTCTCGCGCGCCGTTATCTCCCCGGGCAGAATCCCCGGGGCAAACACATCAAGATCGGGCAGGCGAACTCTGAGAATCCTTGGATGACGGTCGTTGGGGTTGTGAATGACGTGCACTACAGTTGGATCAGCAAGGAAGACGTTCCGACGATCTATCGTTCTTTCCGGCAAGCTCCGCCATACTACACAACGCTGGTGCTGCGAACGTCTGGCAGCCCGCTGCGATTTGTTTCCGCAGTGCGAGCCCAGATCGTGGCGCTAGACCCGAACCTGCCGCTGTACAACATCAAGCCCATGGACAAGGTGATCACCGAATCGATCGTGGGCATTGCGTACGTGGCCACGATGATGGCGGTGCTGGGGATCATCGCGCTGGTGCTGGCGTCCGTGGGTGTGTTCGGGGTGATGTCGTATTCGGTGAGCGAACGAGCCCACGAAATCGGGATTCGCATGTCGATGGGCGCGCAAACGAAAGACATCCTGCGACTGGTGCTGAGCGGCGGGATGCTTCTGACCGTTTTGGGGCTGGCGATCGGTCTGCCTATCGCGTTTGTGCTGGCGCGAGCGCTCTCGGCTTTGCTGTTTGGTGTGGAGGCTGGCGACCCGTTTTCGTTTATCGGCCTGCCGTTGATCCTCGCAGGCGTGGCGGCGCTGGCGTGCTATTTGCCGGCACGGCGCGCGGCGGGACTCGATCCGCTGAAGGCGCTGCGGTACGAATAAGGCAGTGGCGAGTGACGAGCGGAGGGTTGATCGGATACTACGCGGCTGACGTGTTTAGCCTGTTGACGCCGGGAGGGGCAAGCCCCTGCCCCTACAGAGATATCAGTGTGAGTTTCGCCTGGGGTTCGCTTTTACCCCCCACCCCCGGGCAATTCATATGAATTTGAAAAGAAAGGGGTTACGGAAAAAGCAATTTGTAAGTACATGAAAACAAAGGTCGCTTTTGCGCTAGTGTTCGTCGTTGCTTTTGTCTTGGATTCGTTTGTTGAGGGCTGAAAACACCAAAAGAGGCCGGTCTAAAGACCGGCCTCTACACAGCCGAACAAAAAAATAGCGCCAAGAATTGGCGCCTTGTACGAAAGAATGACTAGCGCGTATATTACCACGGAAATCGGTTAGGGTCAAG
>JBGOVR010000050.1:0-29610 GCA_041478205.1 Candidatus Acidiferrum sp. | reverse complement strand
GCGGCGTAGAAGCGGGCGTTGGCGCCGTCGCTGCCGCTTTGGTCGGTGGTGCAATCGTTGAATGTGATGGCGCCGGGGGCGTTGCGGGAATTGTTGTTGTTGGCCATGTAGCCGTAGCGGCCGTTGTGGTCGGAGTGGTTGCGCGTCGCGGTGACACCAACGGGTTGCGAGGTGTTGTCCAGCGTCCAGAGAGAAACCGCAAAGCCGTCTCCGGCATTGTTGCTCATGGTGTTGTCGGTGAAGTTGACATCCAGGAGGAAGTCGCCGGGATTGTTCGGCTCCACGTCTACGCCCGCTTGTGGCGCGGTGCCGTTTGTGTTGGTGAAGTGATTGCCGGTGATGTGGATGTGGTTGAGCTTGCCGATGATGCTGCCGCCGTCGCGGAAGTTGCTGTCAAAAATGCAATTGCCGATCGTGACGGTGGTGGCCGCCGAGACGTAAACCCCGTCGCCGCCGGACTTATTGCAGGAAATTCCAGTGACGGTGACGTTGCTGGCGTTCTGGATGGCCAGGCAGTGGCGAAACTCGCTGCCGTCGTTCTGGCTGGCCGCGCGGGCCTTGGGCATCTGAAACACGGACGTGGAAGCGCCGGCGCCGGTGATGGTGACATTGCTTGCGCTGACGTTGAGCATGCGGGCGCTAGAGCCGAACCCGGAGTTCGCCGAGACAGTCACACCGGCATCTACGTAAACGTTGGAGTTCGTTGGGAAATTGATCGGGCTAATGTTGTAGCTGCCAGCGGGAATCTCCAGGACCTGGTGGCTTGACGACGTGGAATTCAAAGCCGTCTGGAAGACACTGGTGTCGTCGCCGCCAAAGCCGGCGTTTCCAAATTTCAACAGACTGACCGCATTAGTGGGCGCCGCGGCACCGATGGAAATGACGGCGGTGCCAGACTGGCTTGAATCGGCGTTACTGGTGGCGGTTACCGAGTCGGTTCCCGCCTTTGCGGGTGCGGTATAGAGACCCGAGGAAGTGATGGTCCCCAAAGAGGCTTTCCAGGTGACGGATTTGTCCGAGGCCGCGCCTTGCACGGTTGCCGTGAACTGCAGGGTACCGCTGAGGGTTGCCGAGGTAGAAGCGGGAGAGACTGTAACCGATGTCACGGCAGGGCTCGGAGCCGTGGTAGTGACTGTGACGGTGGCGGAAGCTGATTTGGTGGAGTCGGCAACGCTGGTGGCGGCGACCGTGGCGGTCCCGGGCTTCGCGGGTGCGGTGTAGACTCCCGCGGAAGTGATGCTGCCCAGCGAAGCCTTCCATGTGACTGATTTATTGGAGGTTCCCTGAACCGTAGCCGTGAATGGAAGCGTGCCGCTAATAATTGAGGCAGAGGAAGTGGGAGAAATTGTTACCGAGATGCCGGAGGTGCTCGATGTGTCGCTTGGAGTGGCGGAAAGAGACCCTGCAGCGCCGGCGCATCCGGACACCCAGGATATGACAGCTAGAATGGCGAGGAGCAGTAGAAGTGTCCGGTTTCCGTGAAAAGAATTCATTTCGATCGAATGTTCTCTCTTTCGTAAGTTGTTTATTTCTAACGCAATATGGGAAAACAACGAGCTTCCTGGGAGGGCGGGGCTCGAAGGAGTGAATGCTAGTAGTGGGGGTACCAGGCGAACAACTGGTGGCGAGAACAGATTAGGGACAGCCCGAAGATGCGGTTCAGGGACAGTCATAGTACTGACCTGGCGCGCCGAACCTCGGAGGGAACCGGGTGGCAGGCAAACCGCGTAAGAGGGGCGGCAGGCTGTTGACGGGCGCGTCCGGGCCCCATAGAGTGACGAGTCGCGTTCGATTCGACAGGAGTTCTCTTTTTATGCGTGCTGCGCTTCGGTTTTCTTGTGGGACCTTTTCCGCTTTCTTAGTGCTTGCAGCGGGCGTGACGCAACTGGCGCGCGGGCAGAATGCGCCGGCCGCCAGCAAGACGAAGCTCCTGACGCCGGAAGCCTCGCTGAATCTGCGGTCGATTTCGGATTTGCAGTTCTCTGCTGACGGCACGCGGCTGGCCTTCGTCGTAACGGAGCCCGCCAAGGGTGCGGACCGGGCTCGCCACATCTGGCTTTACGACAAAAACACCGGTGCCGTGCGGCAATTTACGTATTCGCAGAAGTCGGAGTCGTCGCCTCGGTGGTCGCCGGACGGGAAACAACTCGCGTTCCTTTCGAATCGTGAAGACGAGCAGGAGCAGGTTTACGTGATGCGCGCGGAAGGAGGCGAAGGATGGGCGGTCACCAAGGGCAAGCGCAGCGTCAAGAGCTTTGAATGGTCGCCGGACGGCAAGCAAATCGCGTTCCTGGCACCCGACGCCAAGACGGACGCGGAAGAAAAAAAGGAAAAAGACAAAGACGACGCGCACGTCGCTGACAAAGAAGATAAGCGGGCGCGGCTGTGGCTGTTCGATATCGCCACGGCGGGGACTCGTGCTCTAACGAAGCCGGACTGGGAAATCGACGAGTTTGCCTGGCTTCCCGGCAGCGATCGTCTGATTTTGAAAGCCACCGATCACCCGGAATCCGACCAGTACACCGAGCAGATTTTCAGCATCGCGGGATCCGATGGGGCAATGAAGCAGCTGGTTAGGCCACGCGGCCCGTTTGGGGACCTGCGCGTGTCCGCGGACGGCAAGACGGTCAGCTATGTCGGAAGCCGGGAAGATGGTCCAGAGCCGCACGACCTTTTACTCCTACCGGTCGGCGGACATGCGGCGCGAAATCTGACAGGGGCCAGCCTGGACCGTCCGGTGGAGGACTATCATTGGCAAAAGGACGGGTCCATTGCCCTGGTAGCCGCGAATGGTTTTTCCACGCTGTTCGTGACATTTTCGGCTAACGGAACGAGGCATGACTCGTCGCCCTCGCCTGCTCCTACCGAGAGCTTCGCGGTGACATCCAACGGCGAAATTGCCTTCGTGTCGCAAGACGCCACGCGACCCCAGGAGCTTTGGGTGTGGGACCAGAAAACGCAACCGCAACAAATATCTCACCTGAATGATTCTTGGAAGCAGTACACGCTCAGCGGGCCCGAGTATTACAAATACAAGTCCTTCGATGGGGTCGAGATCGAAGCGGGGCTCCTGAGGCCACAGGGCTACGACGGAAAGTCCAAGCTGCCGCTGATCGCGTTGATTCACGGCGGGCCGACGGGCCGCTGGTCGGAGTCGATCGACACCTGGGGCCAGCTACTGGCGACACATGGCTATGCCGTCTTCTATCCCAACATCCGCGGCTCGGTAGGCTACGGACAGAAATTTGTGGAATCCAACCGCGGCGATTGGGGCGGTGGCGATTTCAAGGACGTGATGGCGGGGGTCAAAGACCTGGTCGATCGCGGCGTTGCCGATCCCAAGCGTCTCGGCATTGGCGGCTGGTCCTACGGCGGCTACATGGCGGAATGGGCCATCACGCAAACGAACGATTTCAAGGTGGCGGTCTCTGGCGCAGGTATGGCCAACCTAATCTCCGAGTTCGGCACGGAGGAGCATCCTGCGGGAGACGAATGGTTCTACGGCGTACCGTGGGAAAAGCCGGAAGGCTTCCTGAATAGCTCGCCTTTTATCCATTTGAAGAATGCCAAGACCCCGACGCTGGTGCTGCAGGGCGACGCGGACCGGATCGATCCATTGGGACAGAGCCAGGAGCTCTACCGGGGCCTGAAGCGCTACGGTGTCGAGGCCGAGTTGGTGGTGTATCCCCGCGAGCCGCACGGCTTCCATGAGGAGAAGCACCTCCTCGACCGGCTGAACCGCATCCTGGCGTGGTACGACAAATACTTAAAGGAAGCCCCGGCTACGCCGCCCGCCACAGCGACGAAGTAGGGGAAGGCTTGACAGCGGGCGACCTTGTGTCTAAAAAGAAAACACCCACAAGGTGTAGCGTAACTATTTACAGCGTTCGGACTTCGTGTTACCGTCAACTCCCGTACCGCCATCCATGCGCCAGGCGGCTGGGCCTCTGATCGAGAACCTGCCAATCGTTTTGACGGGCGACCGAAGAACGGTCGAGTTGTCGCAGCAAACTCCTTCCTCTCAAGGACTACAGCGGCGTCTCTCTACGCGCATTTGGCACAGGCTATGGGTGCCGGCTCCGCTATCGTCGAATGCAGAACGGTCGACGGCGCGAGACGGGACAAAAAGAGGACAATTTGCTTAAGCTCCGAAAAGTGGAAATCGTTGGCTTTAAGTCGTTTTGCGAGCGCACCGTAGTCACCTTCAGCGGGATGGGCACGACGTGCATCGTCGGGCCGAACGGCTGCGGCAAGTCCAATGTGGTCGATGCCATCTCCTGGGTTCTGGGCGAGCAGAGCCACAAGTCTCTCCGCGCGGAGCGCATGGCGGATTGCATCTTCAACGGCACGACCAAGCGTCCGCCGCTGGGCCTCGCCGAGGTAACCATTACGATGGAGGATCCGGAGCTCGCGGAAGCCGCGCGATTCGTGCTGGAAGCCGCCGCGGCGACAGCATTGGAAGATGAAGCAGCGGCCGCCGATAACGATGGCAGCGCCGCAGTCTCCGAACAAACCTCTGAAATTCTCTTGCTGGACCCCGCTACGGCCCCGGAACCCACGGAAGCTGGAGCTGAGGCTACGCCTGAAGCTCCGGCGGAGCTTGAGTTCAAGGGCAAACGGCGCAAGAAGGCTGGCGACAAGCCAGTTTTGGCCATGAAGCCCGGCGAAGTCGTGGTCAGCCGCCGGCTGTACCGCTCCGGCCAGAGCGAGTACCTGATCAATGGCCGCGCTGCGCGCCTCCGCGATATTCAGGAAATGTTCATGGGCGTCGGGCTCGGGCCGGATTCCTACGCCATCATCGAGCAAGGGCGCATCGGCCTGATTCTCTCCAGCAAACCACACGAGCGGCGCGCCATCATCGAAGAAGCCGCCGGCGTCACAAAATTCAAGACCAAGAAGCGCTTGGCCGAAGCCAAACTGGAATCCTCGAAGGTCAATCTGTCTCGCGTCAACGACATCGTCGTGGAAGTCGAGAAGCAGCTTGGGTCGCTGAAGCGCCAGGCCGCCAAGGCCCGCCGCTATTCCGAAATTCGCGACCAGATGCGCGGGATCGTGCGCCAGATGCTCGCGGGGAAAGCTCGCGAGCTTGACGGCGAAGCGGAACGCGTTGCCAAGCGCCTCGAAGAACTTTCCGCTGCCGAAGCGCAGCACGCTCAAGCCATTCAGCAACAGGAAGGCGAGCAGGATCTTCTGAATCAGCGCATCTACGAACTCGACGCGGAAATACGCCAGAACCAGAATCACTTGAATCTCACCGCACTCGAAGTCGACCGCAGTGAGAACCGCATCGCCTTCAATCGCCAGCGCGCGGAAGAACTCGCCGGCCGCGGCGGGCAGATCGCCACCGAGATTACCCAAGCGACGGCACAGGCCACCGAGTGGGAGTCGCGAAACGCCGCGCAACAGCAGTCCGTAGTGTCATTGCGTGAGGAATCGAGCGTTCTCACCACGCGGGTAGACGAGCTGGCGGCGCGAGCCGAATCCCGCGCCGCACAAATCCACGAATCCGAAGTGCGCATCGACGCGCTACGCCAAAGCGCTTCCGAGGCCGGCGAAAGCCTTCTCCGCCTTCATGGCGAGCAAAAACAAGCGGAAGAAGCGCTAGTCCACCAGAGCGCGGCACTGCGAAGACTTGAGATCAATGAAGCACAATTGCTGGAATCTTCGATCCAAATCCGCGATGATGCCGAGCGCGCCGCTTTCGCCTGGGAGGCTGCCAACGGGAACCTCACCGCTCTGAATCAGAAGACGGCAGCGCTCCAGACACGCATCGCCGGCCTTCGCGAAGAGCGCGAAGCTGTGACGAAACAAGCCGACGCCTTGCGCGATTCCCTTGCAGGCGTCCGGGCGCGGCATGCGACGCTCACGCAAGTCCTGAACGACCGCTCTTATACCGCCGACGCCGTCCAGAAACTCTTCGCCGCCAACGAGCGCGGTGGCGGCCACGACTTCCACGCAGTCGGAGTCTTAGCGGACTACGCCGAAGTCGAAGAGCAGCACGAGGCAGCCGTCGAGCAATATCTTCGCGACGAGCTGGAATACGTGGTTGTTGAGACCTTCGACCACGCCCGCGCGGGTGTTTCTCTGCTGCGGGAAGAGGTCGGTGGGCGCGCCACCTTCTTCGTGGACTCGCTGCGCAACCTGCGTCTCGCCGAATACGAGCCGATTATCAATTTCCACGCGGAAGATGGCGTTATTTCGCGCCTCGACAAGCTCGTCGAGTTCCGCGACCCTCTGGGCGCGGCCGCCAAGCAGTTTCTGCCGCGATTGCGTTCCGCCTATCTGACGGACGGCACCACCGCCGCGGAAAAGCTGGCGCGTGAAAATCCGCAATTCGCTTTCGTCACGCCGGAGGGCACCTGCTACCAGGGCCGCATGGTCACGGGCGGCCGCGCGGACGAAGCCGGTCCGCTGGGCATGAAGCGCGAGCTGCGCGCGCTCGACGCCGAAGTGATGCAGCTCGAGCAGGAAGCTGAAAAAACCCGGGCTGTGCTGGAAGCGCTGACCGCCGATCTTCGTTCCGCCGAGCAGTCGCTCGAAGAAATGACCGCGCAGCAGCACGCGGCCGAGCGCGACCTGTACACCGCCAAGCATCGTTACGATCAGACGCAGTCCGAGCTTGCGCGCCTCGGTCTGGAGTTGACGGTCTGCCAGAGCGAACTGACGCACACGCGCAAGGACGTGGAGAACGGCCGCGCGCGCGCGGAACGTGCGAAGCATCAGCTCGCGACGGCCAACATCACGCGTGCCGAAGCCGAAGCGGAAAGCGCGCGGCTCGCCGAAGAACTGGTTCAGCTTCGCGGCTCCGTGCAGTCGGAGCAAAATGAGCTGGCCGCAGCGCGCGCGGAGCTTGCCGCGTTGAACGAGCGCCTTTCCGCCGCGGAAGCCTTCGCGGCTCGCCTGCAGCAGGAGCGCGCGGAGATCGAACGCCGCGAGGCTACGCTGCGCCAGCAGGAAGCTTCGATCACGGAAGAAACCGCCGCGCTTGGCAGACAGAGCGAAGAGCTGGCACAGCAACTCGAGGGCCTGCGGGTCGAGAAGGTCCGCCTGGAAACGCGGCAGCGCGTTCTCGAGCAAGAGTGGGAGGCGGGGCGCACGCGCGTCACGCAAATGGAAGACCATTTGCGCATGGGCCGCCAGTCGCTCCAGGAACTCCGCGATCAGCGCGGCCACGCCGAAGTGGACCGCGCGCGCAACGACTCCGACCGCCAACACCTCCGCGAGACTTGCATGGCCGAAGTCAACGCCCAGCCGGAAGACCTGATCGCCACGGAGACGGCGTTCATCAGCGGCGAAGAACTCGCCGTGGCCGAAACCAACTACCGTGAGATGAAGGCACGGATCGAATCCATGGGTGCGGTCAACATGATGGCGCTCGAGGAGTTCAACGAGTGCGACCAGCGCTTCACATTCCTTACGCGCGAGCGCGACGACCTGCTGCAATCCATCGCGGACACGCAGCAGGCCATCACGGAGCTCGATCTCGTCTCGCGCGAAAAATTCGAACTGGCCTTTGCCGCGGTCAACTACAACTTCTCCGAAGCCTTCCATACGATCTTCGGCGGCGGCACCGCGGAGATGCGCCTGACCGAACCGGACAGCTCCGGCGATCCCGGCATCGACGTGGTGGCCTCGCCTCCGGGCAAGCGGCTGCAGAACATTCTGCTGCTCTCCGGCGGCGAAAAAGCCATGACCGCGCTGGCGCTGCTCATCGCCATCTTCAAGTATCAGCCGAGCCCGTTCTGTATCTTGGACGAAGTCGATGCGCCGCTCGACGAAGCGAACGTGGGCCGGTTCACGCGCCTGGTCGGGCAGATGAGCGGCCAGACGCAGTTCATCATCGTCACGCACAACCGCAAGACGATGGAGACGGGCAGCGTCCTCTACGGCGTCACCATGCAAGAGCCCGGCGTCTCCAAGCTGGTCAGCGTGCGCTGGGAAAGCGAAGACGTGCCCGTGCCGAGACGCGCCGCTGCTGCTTCCGCGGCCTGATCACCACAATTTGCTGCTTGTGCTTTGAGGGCGGGCCTTCATCCGCCCTCGATTTGTTGCAAGACGCCTCGGCGGCGGTCAGGACCGGGCGTGGACGCGCCGGAAGATTTTTTCTGCCAGCCATTTTCTTTTACCGCTCCGCTGAATTCGGTTTTTTCCACCGCGAGTAGCATTGACTTCACCTCGCGCTGCGCTAGAATGCACTGCGCTTTCTCAGGGGTAAGTTTGCCTTGTCCTTCGGTGCTGCCATGCGCGTCGTACGCGAAACGCAATTCGCCGGCATTTCGCCTGCCGGACGCGGGAAGGTCCGCGACCTTTACGATCTCGGCGACAAACTGCTGATCGTCGCCACGGATCGCCTTTCCGCTTTCGACGTCGTGCTGCCCACGCCGATTCCGGACAAGGGGCGCGTGCTGACGCAGCTTTCTCTTTTCTGGTTTGTGCTGCTCGGTGACATCGTTCCGAATCACGTGCTCAGCGCCACGGAGTTTCCCGCTGCCTTTGACGCGTATCGCGAGGATCTCGAGGGCCGCTCCATGGTGGTGCGCAAGACCCAGCCGCTGCCCATCGAGTGCGTCGTTCGCGGCTACGTCTCCGGGTCCGGATGGAAGGATTACCGTTCGAGCGGAAAAATCTGCGGCATTGCGCTGCCCGCCCGTCTGCAAGAATCCGACAGATTGCCGGAGCCGATCTTCACGCCCGCCACGAAAGCGGCCACGGGTCACGACGAAAACATTTCCTTCGAACAAGCGGCATCGCTGATCGGGAAAGAACTCGCCGAGCGGGTCCGCGCCGTCAGCCTTGAAATTTACCGCCGTGCCGTCGCCCACGCGGAACCGCGCGGCATTCTCGTGGCCGACACCAAGTTCGAATTCGGCCTGCTTGAGAACGAACTCATCTGGATTGACGAAGCGCTCACGCCGGATTCCTCGCGCTTCTGGCCCGCCGCGCTGTACAAGCCCGGCGGCCCTCAGCCCTCTTTCGATAAACAGTTTGTACGCGACTACCTGGAACGCATCCAATGGCCGAAAACTCCGCCCGGTCCCGAACTGCCTTCCGAGGTTGTCGCCGCCACGCGTGCCAAGTACCGGGAGGCGTATCGCATCCTGGCTGGGCACGAACTGGACTAGCAGTGCGGCCCCGAATCGAGGCATTTTCTTTCTGGAGCGCGCCGACGTGAAGGATCAATTGGAAGGGCTTGTCTCTCAAATGGTGGAGCGCGGGATACTGTTCGACGAAGCCGTCGAGGAATTTGAAAAGCGTTTCATCAAGAGCGTTCTAGAGCGCGCCGAGGGCAATCAATCCCGCGCGGCGCATATCCTCGGCATACACCGCAACACGCTCAGCCGCAAGGTCGTCGAGTACAAGCTTGACCACCGGCGCCATCGCTCGCACTGACGTGGCCGGGTTGCTGCTGAGCGACCTGGCGCTACAAAACTAAAACGGCTCTCCGGCATGGCCGGAGAGCCGTTTTTCATTTCTTACCGAACCTCGAGTTACCGTCCGGGTTTCTTCGTCGGACGCTTTGTGGTTTTCTTGGGGCTCTTTTCCTTTTCCTTCGGGATGTCCTCTGCGTTCACTTTGGCCTTGTCCCAGTGCAGCATGAACGCGGGGTCCGGATCGTAAGAGGCCAGCGTTCCCGTGAAGCGTACGGGGTTATCTTTCTCCAGCTTCGACGCTTCCGGCTGCCCGACTACCTTGACGTCCATGTCCGGCGTGGTCTTCGCATCGAACTCCGCATCGCTGGTTACGAACGCGACCTTCAACTGCACGTCTGCCCCGGGGGTGACTTCGATCAGTTTCCCAGGCACGTCGGGAAATTCCAGCCCGCAGGAAGCCAGCCAGGTGATCTTGGCCTTGTCGCCGCCCGCTTTTAGATCCGTAATCACCGAAGCGATGGTCATGTCTTTGCGCGCCGCGTCCAGATCCGCGGAGCTGGGCAGCTTGTAGCTGGCCGGGCGGTCCGCCGAACTGCCTGCAAGCTGCAAGAGCTCGCTGAGTTCCGCGTCCGTCAGAGTGTCGCAGGCGGCCTGCTGATAATTCACGAGCAGCTTGCGCAGATACGTTTTCACCTGATTCGATTGCTGCTGGTTTGCGCCCTTCGCCGTCACCGCCCTCGCAAAGGCCCAAAAACCATCCATTTGTTGCGGCGGGTTCATGGCCATGTAGGCTTGGCCGATGCGGTAGCTGGTGATCGCATCATCCGGAGTCAACGCCAGAACCGCCTTGTACGATTCGATCGCGGCGGGATAATCCTTTAGGGTCATCGAAGCGTTCGCCGCCGTGTAGTTGAACAAGATCGCCGGTTGCTTCTTTTGCTTGTCGAAATCCTCCTGGCTCATGTTATCGGGCTTCTTTAAGTCGTTCAGCGTTTTCAGCCCGTCCAGCGCCGCTTGACGCGCCTTGGTGGCCTGTGCGGCTTCCGTCGGCGCGGGATTCAAGTTGCTGTAAGCAAACGCGCGGGCGTAATACGCTTGATAACGTATCGGCGCCTCGACCTTGTCCCCGAGCGCGAGGAGTTTGTCGGCGTTTTCGATCGCTTTCGGAAAACTCTTCAACTGGCTGTAAGCCTGATAGTAGAGCGGATACACGTAAATCAGCAGCGCGGAATTCGGATATTTTGCGACAAAATCATCGAGCTGCTTGACTTGCTGCGCCGGATCCTTCGTGCCCTGCGCCGCGGTGTAGGCGTTGTACTCCGGCATGGTGTAAGCCTGCTTGGCGCCGGCGGCGTCCTGCCCCGCCGCGGGTGCTTGCGCCAGTGCTGTCGCGCCCAGAGCGCTTCCAACCATCAGGCAAAGCGCCGCAGCGATCGCGAGGCCCGCCACTCTACGTGTTCCATTCATTCCGATTCTCCTCGCTCAAACTCCAAGCCTGTGTCGTGTGTTTCCGGTGCACCCCGGAATCCTTCTGCCGGGAATTACCTTGATTCGTAAAACTTTGGGATTATAGGGAAAGCCGATGGACATTCGCAAGGCAGTACCCTACAGGGGACTATGTATCTACGGGTATTTGTCCATGACTCCGTCAGCTTGTCGCGTATCCTCTGCCACCGCAGCCGAGACCTCCAGATTCAGCCGGAAGCCGACGCTGCCACCAATATTGTTAAGATGAGTGTCGCACAAAATTAGTGGCTTCTACGAGGAAGAAATCTAATGGCTCGAATAAGTAAGGCAAATACACAGCAGGTGGACAACTCTCCGCTTTCCGGCGCCGTCGCACTCATCACTGGCGGTAGCCGCGGCATTGGTCGAGCCATCGCTTTGCGTCTGGCTGCGCTCGGCGCCTCCATCGCTATTTGCGGCCGCGATGCCAAGGCCCTTCAAGATACTTCGACGGAGTTGCAAAAGGTAGCGGCGCGCGTTTTCTCCCAGGTCGCCGACGTCTGCCGGTCCGCCGACGTGACCAGCCTGGTCGCAAGCACTGAGGCTGCCCTGGGCCCCATCTCCATCCTGGTCAACAATGCCGGCATCGGGCTCTTCGGTCCTGCCCATGAAAAGTCCGAAGCAGACTGGGATCGCGTCCTCGACACCAATTTGAAGGGCGTCTTTCTCGTCTCCCGGGCCGTGGCCCCCTCCATGATCCGCCAGGGTTCTGGAGACATCATCAATATCAGCTCGCTCGCGGGCCGCAACGCCTTCGCCGGCGGCGGCCTGTATTGCGCCTCCAAGTGGGGCGTGCAAGGTCTTTCCGCTTGCATGGCCGAGGACCTTCGGGGTCACGGAATTCGCGTCGGCGTCATTTGCCCCGGCAGCGTGGCCACGGAATTCGCCGGCCGCGGGGCGAAAGACGCTTCCAAGGCGCTCACCCCCCAGGACGTGGCGCACGCGGTCGCCATGGTCGCCACCCAGGGCCCGCAGAGCTTCCTCAGCGAGATCCAGCTTCGCCCGTTGCAGAAGTCCTGAGCCGGAGGGTATTTTCCCTCTTGACAATCATCGTTGTAACGACTATTGTACCGCGATGAGTCCCCGCGCCCGCGCCAAACCTGTCTCTCTCCCTCTTGAAGACCAAACCTTTATCGCCCTCCAGAAAACCGCGGACACCCTCGGCCAGGAAGCCGAACAACTTCTCAAGGCCAACGGCCTCACCGGCGCGCAATATAACGTCCTGCGCATCCTGCGCGGCGCCGAGCCCGCGGGTCTCGCGTGCAGCGATATCGGCGAGCGCATGATCTCTCACGATCCGGACATGACACGCCTGCTCGACCGCATGGAGAAACGCGGTATGATCACGCGTCAGCGTCAGACCGACGACCGCCGCGTGGTGAAGACGCGCATCACTTCCGATGGTCTGGGACTTCTGAAACGCCTCGATCAGCCCGTTCGCGAGTTGCATAAGCGCCAGTTTCGCCATCTGCCGGCTGCGCGCCTGAAGACTCTCGCTGAACTGCTCGAGGAAATCTGTGTCGGTGGAGTGGAATAAATAGTTTGTAGAATCACTGCAAATTTCAGACGGCAGTAGAAAGTCAAAAAAGGAGACTAAATCATGGGCCATTCTCTAGCTCGAATCGCAATCACCACGGGACTCGCAGCCGTTCTTTCCCTGCCAGCGCCCGCGGCAAGTTCTACTTGGCAGATCGATCCCGCGCACTCGGAGGCGCTGTTTTCCATCCGGCACCTTACGATTTCCACGGTCCGCGGCGGATTCAGCAAGATAAAAGGGACCATCAGCTTTGACGACAAGGACGTCTCGAAATCCGTCGTGGACGTGGCCATTGATATGTCCACTGTCGATACCCGTGAGCCAAAGCGAGATGACGATCTGCGCAGCGACAAGTTCTTCGACGTCACACACTACCCGACGATGAGCTTCAAATCGAAGAAAGTGGAGCAGGTTGCCGCGGGCAAGCTGAAAGTTACCGGCGACCTGACCATGCACGGGGTCACCAAGGAAGTCGTTCTGGACGTTGACGGCCCAACCGCCGCGATCAAGGATCCGTGGGGTAACCAGCGTGCCGCGGCTACCGCCACCACGAAAATCAATCGCCAGGACTTCGGGGTGAAGTGGAACAAAACCATCGACAACGGCGGTGTGATGCTTGGCGATGAAGTTTCCATCACTATCGATGTGGAGATGATTCAGCCGGCTGCAAAGTCTGGAGACTAAGCGCCCGACGGATAGCAGCGGGCGGGCAAAATGCACCGCCCGCTGTGTTTCCTTCATCTAATACCCGCTGCCCAAAACAGAGGTCTGAGGATCATGCTAAAGCCCGCTCCCACGGATGTGCCGCTCAACGAGCTTGTCCGAAATCGCTGGAGTCCGCGCGCCTTCGCCGATAAGCCCATCTCACCCGAAGTTCTGCGCAGCCTTTTCGAAGCCGCGCGCTGGGCCCCGTCCAGCAATAACGAGCAGCCCTGGACCTACATCGTCGCCACAAAAGACGACCCCGGCAATTTCGCCAAGATGCTGAGCATCCTGGTCGAGTTCAATGCCGGCTGGGCCAAGCAAGCACCCGCCTTGGTTCTTTCCGTCGCGCATCTCAACATGCAGAAGGACGGCACGCCCAATCGCCACGCCCTGCACGATGTCGGCAGCGCCAGCGCGCAGCTCACCTTCGAAGCCAACTCCCGCGGTTTGTTCGTCCATCAGATGGCCGGCTATGACGTGGACAAGGCCCGCCAGGTCCTCGCCATCCCTCAAGATTGGGAGCCCGTCGCCGCGATAGCTATCGGCTATCCCGGAGATCCCGCATCGCTGCCGGAGCGGCTGCGCGATCGCGAGGTGGCTCCGCGAACACGGAAGCCACTCACCGAATTTGTCATGATCGGCAGCTGGGGGCATACTGCTCCTTTCGTTTCGAAGTAAACGCCCAGCGAGGAATCCCGGCTCCCAGCCATGCACAGCACCTTTGAGTTTCTTCTTCATCACGGGTACGTGGTTCTGCTGGCCTGGGTATTCGGAGAGCAGATCGGCCTGCCGGTTCCCTCGCTTCCTCTATTGCTGGCCGCGGGGGCGCTCGCTGGCACCGGCCACCTGAATTTCTTCGCTTGCCTCTTCATTTGTATCTTTGCCGCGGTTTCCGCGGACTCGATCTGGTACGCGCTCGGCCGCTTCAAAGGCATCAAGGTCCTCCAATTTCTCTGTAAGATCTCGCTGGAACCCGACTCTTGCGTTCGCCGCACTGAAGGCGTTTTCTCCAAGCAAGGTGCGCGCTCGCTGCTCCTGGCCAAGTTTCTTCCCGGCCTCGGCACCGTTGCCCCTCCGCTCGCGGGCATCTTTCACATGCGTCCGCGGCGCTTTCTTCTCTTCGATGCGGGCGGTTCGCTTATCTGGGCTGGTACTCTCCTCGGCCTCGGCTACATCTTCAGCGGCCAGATCGAGCGTATCGCCGAACACGCGCTCAGCCTCGGTGGATGGCTCCTGGTCATCCTTGTCGGCATCCTGGCTTCCTACATTGCTTACAAATTTATCGGGCGCCAGCGCTTCCTGCGCCAACTGCGCATCGGCCGCATCACCGTCGACGAATTGAAGAAAAAGATCGACGCCGGCGAAGAACTCGTCATTGTCGATCTTCGCCATTCGATGGATTTTGAAGCGGAGCCCGAAACGATACCCGGCGCCTTTCGCATGGACGCCAAGGAGTTGCAGGAGAAAAACGACCGGTTGCCACGCGACCGCGAAGTCATTCTCTACTGTACTTGACCGAACGAAGCCACGAGCGCCCGTGTGGCGCTCCTTTTAAGAAAACAAGGGATTCAACGTATCCGGCCGCTGCAGGGTGGGCTGGAAGCCTGGCGCAAGAATGGCTATCCGCTAACCAACGTTACGCTGACTCAGATTTCTTCTTAGCGATGTGTAGGCGCCTGACTTTAGTTAGGCCAGCGTCGGTTTACGCATTTGCATGCTTTGCAAGGTCGTGCGTCTCTGTTCGCGCGAGACCCTAGAGCCTTGGCAAGACGATTCCGCTCTGCGCCTGGTACTTCCCCTTCTTATCCTTGTAGCTGACTTCGCACTCTTCATCCGACTCGAAGAAGATCACCTGGCACAGCCCCTCGTTCGCATAAATCTTCGCAGGCAGCGGCGTGGTGTTGCTGATCTCCAGCGTCACGAACCCTTCCCACTCCGGCTCGAACGGCGTCACATTGACGATGATCCCGCACCGCGCGTACGTCGACTTCCCCAGGCAAATCGTCAGCACGTTTCGCGGAATCCGGAAGTATTCCACCGACCGCGCCAGCGCGAAAGAGTTCGGCGGAATCAGGCACTCGGCGCCTTTGTATGCCACCAGCGACCTCGGATCGAAGTGCTTGGGATCCACAATGGTCGAATTCACATTCGTAAAAATCTGAAACTCGTCCGCCACACGGATGTCGTAGCCATACGACGACACTCCATAGCTGATCACCCCTTCCCGCACCTGCCGGTCGGTAAACGGCTCGATCATCTTGTGCTCCAGCGACATGCGCCGGATCCAGCGGTCTGGCTTAACGGACATCCACGCCTCCTCGATCTCTTTCCGAATGATTGTTTTTCAATGCAAGCCCGCAAAAAAGAAGCCCAGTGTAGATTACCCATCACGTCTTGACAACCCGCGGCGTACCCTCTAGCATCTGCCCACGGAAGCGTTGGAGGAATATGTGATCAAGTTGGACATCGTGAACGCCGTCGTAACATCGGCGAGCATCAGCCGCACCAAGGCCGAGCAGGCCGTCGAAACCGTCTTCGAATCCTTGAAGAGCGCTCTCGGCCGCGGCCAGCGCATTGAGCTGCGCCGCTTTGGCGTCTTCAGCGTCAAGCCTCGCAAGACCGGCATCGGCCGCAATCCGCGCACCGGGGAAGAGGTCAACATTCCTCCCGGCAAGGCCGTCCGCTTCAAGCCTGGCAAAGAACTGCAAGGCATCGAAGCGCCCGCCAAGGCTTCAGACTAAGCCACTCCCTGCTGTTGCCGCGCTCGTTACGCAACAACTTTCTTAGCTTTTGCACAAAGCAGGAGGTTGTGCTGTACTTATGTTGTTGTCTTTAGACCTTTGTGACCAACTCGTTTCCAGATAGTCCCGCGGCCATTCAACCCAGCCCCATCGATTGGCACACTACTCCGGCCCCGTGGCCCTACTATCCCCCTGTCCCGCCGCACCCACCTCTGAAGACTCTCATTCTCTCGTGCTTGCTATTTGTCCTCACGCTTTGCACGTGTCTCGTCGCAGGCACGCAGTTCGCGATCGCCTACGCTCACAATCAGGCCGTTTCCTTCGACGAGTTCGTTCGCGCCTTCACCCTCATCTATCGTCACCCTCTGGCGCTTTCCACCGGACTGCCATTCGCCCTCACTCTCCTAGCGATCCTGCTCACCCACGAACTCGCGCATTTCTTCGCTTGCCGCCATCACCATATCCACTCGAGCTATCCCTTTTTCATTCCGTTTCCCACTCTGATTGGCACCTTGGGAGCCTTCATTCTCATTCGCTCGCCTATTCGCACGACTCGCGCGCTCTTTGATGTCGGCGCCTCCGGCCCGCTGGTCGGCTTTGTTGTCGCCGTCCCGGCGCTCATTTTCGGCGTCATGCACGCCAAATTCGTGCCTGGTCTGGCCGACCCAGCCAGCGCTGGCGTCGTGCTGGGTACCCCTCTCATCCTTCACTTTCTTGCCGCGATCCTTCATCCCGGTGTCGCCGCCGGCAACCTTCTGCTTCACCCCGTCGGCCGCGCCGCGTGGGTCGGTCTCTTCGCAACGTCGCTGAACCTGCTGCCGGCAGCTCAGCTCGACGGCGGCCATATCCTGCGGTCCCTAAGCCCTGGGGCGCATCGCTACTCCTCTATGATTCTTCCGCTCTGCCTCGTTCTGCTTGGCTTTCTCCATTTCTGGCCTGGTTGGTACGTTTGGGGCGTTCTTCTCTTCTGTATTCGTTTTTTCCGTTTTCTCCCGATCTACGATCTGGAGCCCCTGGATCCGAATCGCCGCTTTGGCGCCCTGCTGACTCTTCTGGTCTTCATCCTCTGTTTCATGCCCAGTCCGTTCCTCGAGTACTGAACTTCTCGTTGACCTCCGCCAAACTCCGGTTATGATGCCTCCCCTGAGGGCACGCGGCACTCTCATCGCCATCGCCAAATGACTCCACTCCTTCGCACGCTCGGCCTGCGCGATTTGTTCTTGCTGTTCATCGGTTCCGTGATCGGTTCCGGCATTTTCCTGACTCCGGGTCTCATTCTTCGTCAGCTCGATGGCTCCGTCGGACTTTCTCTCCTCGTCTGGCTCGCCGGTGGAGTACTTTCTCTTCTCGGTGCGCTAACCTACGCCGAACTCGCTGCCGCTAATCCCGAAGCCGGCGGCCTCTACTGCTACATCCGTGACGGCTTCGGCCGCATCCCCGCCTTCCTCTACGGCTGGTGCCTCTTTCTCGTGATCGCCAGCGGTTCCGTCGCCGCGTTGGCTCGCGCCTTCACGCGCTATCTCGCTGAAATCATTCCACTCTCCGCGGCAGGCTCCACGATCGTGGCGGTGCTCATGATCGGCGTCGTCACCGCCGTCAACGTCTGGGGCACTCGCAAAAGTTCCGACCTCCAGAATTGGACCACGCTCATTAAGGCCGGACTGATCATTATCCTCAGCGCCGTTCTTCTCTCCCTCGGCCACCACGCCAACGACTTGCCCGCTGCTCTAAGCACCAGCCAAAAAGGCTTCTCTCTCCTCTCCAATTTCGGCCTGGCCATGATCGCCGTTCTTTGGGCCTACGAAGGTTGGCAATTCGGCACCTATAGCGCGGGGGAAGTCGTCGAACCGCAAAAATGTTTTCCGCGCGCGTTTCTTCTCGGCTCCCTCGTTCTCGCCGCACTCTATCTCGTTGCTGTCGTCGCTTATCTCGTCGCCCTCGGACCTGTAGCCGCCACCGCCAGCGATGCCATTGCCGCCACCGCCGTCGCCGTCGTGCTTGGTCCCTGGGCCGGCAGAATCATCGCTGTAACCATCCTCATCTCCACCTTTAGCGCCGCCAACAGCGTGATCCTCACAGCGCCCCGCGTCTTCTACGCCATGGCCAACGACAATCTCTTCTTCAAGAAACTCGCCGAAGTTCACCCGCGTTTTCGCACTCCCGCGGCCGCCATCGTGACTCTTGGCGCGTGGTCCGCCGTGCTCGCCTGCGCCGGAAAATTCGCGGAGCTGATCGGCGGCGTCATTTTCATCGGCTGGATTTTCTACGGACTCGGCGCAGCCGCGATTTTCCCACTGCGCCGCGCCTCGCAAGGCAGGTCGCTTCCCTACCGCGTCCCCGGCTATCCCTGGACCCCGCTCGTATTCGTGCTGGCCTCAGGCGCATTGGTCGCCAACGCCATCTTTCTGGCCTTCCAGGACCCCGCCCAATTCCGCAATCTCACCGCCGCCATCGTCCTCCTCCTCCTCGGCCTCCCCGCCTACTTCTTCTGGCGCAAACGCGCCACCTCTTGAGATTTCGCTTTCCAATAAGAAGGACCCCTGCGCCGAAAGACTGGCGGATTGTGAACCGATTCGAGCTCGTTTCGGAATTAAGGTTTCCGACTACCAAGTTGAGTTCACGATGAGGTGCGTATGAGCAACGAGCCAGCCATTCCTTCGGCCTCCATCGAGACAAAAACGATCCACAAGTTGCAGGTCAGGATCATTCCATTCCTCTTCCTTCTATACGTCGTCGCGTTCCTCGATCGGACCAATATTGGTTTCGCGTCACTGACGATGAACAAGGAGCTGGCCATCGCGAGCCAGCAGTTTGGATTGCTCGCGGGGATTTTCTTTTTCGGTTATTCCCTATTTGAGATTCCCAGCAATCTGCTGCTGCACAAGGTCGGAGCGCGAATCTGGATTGCTCGCATATTGATTAGCTGGGGAACCGTGGCTATGTTGACCGGTTTCGTGCAGAGCGTTACCCAGTTGTACGTCGCGCGCTTCCTACTCGGGGTTGCCGAGGCCGGCTTCTTTCCTGGGGTCGTCTTGTATCTGACCTACTGGTTTCGTCAGCGAGAACAGGCGCAGGCCATTGCGCTGTTCATGACGGCCTTGCCGGTTACCAGTGTTCTCGGCGCTCCCATTTCGGGTCTCATCCTGGACCACGTGCACTGGCTGGGGACCAGCAGTTGGCGGTGGCTGCTAATTCTGGAAGGAATCCCAGCCATTGGGTGCGGGGTCCTCACCTACTTCCTGCTGCCAAGTCGTCCGGCGGAAGCCAGATTCCTGACACAGGAGGAAAAGGGCTGGGTCACCGCCGAACTATCGCGAGAAGAACGGCAGAAACAGAGAAGGCACCAAATCTCTGCGATCCAGGCGTTGGTCCATGGGAGGGTGTGGCATCTGGCTTGTATCGGTTTTACGCTCGCGACTGGTCTGAACTCGATGGCTTTCTGGATGCCCCAACTGGTGAAATCGCTTTTCAGGGGATATTCCAACACTACCGTCGGATTACTCGTGATGATTCCGAACCTTGTGGGCTTGGTGGTGATGGTCCTGGTATCGCGCCGTTCCGATCGCAAGCTGGAGCGGCGATATCACGCGGCGATTCCCGGAATCGCAGGAGGGATGGCTTTTGTGTTGCTGGGCGCAACCCGGTCTCCTTTTCTTTCCATTGCGCTGTTATGTTTCGTGGCACTAGGCATCTACAGCTTCTATGCCCCTTTCTTTTCACTTCCCAGCGAGTTCCTAACGGGCTTTTCCGCGGCGGCAGG
Source organism: Candidatus Acidiferrum sp. (assembly GCA_041478205.1). Taxonomy (GTDB): domain Bacteria; phylum Acidobacteriota; class Terriglobia; order Acidiferrales; family UBA7541; genus Acidiferrum. Next base: position 9,990 of record JBGOVR010000050.1, on the reverse strand, counting down.
CATTGCCCTCATTAACTCGGTCGCGAACCTCGGCGGGTTTGTCGGGCCTTACGCGATCGGAGCGATCAGCAGGAGAACGGGGAACCTCTACGGAGGGCTGGCCCTTGCCGGCGTCTTCCTATTTGCCTCAGCGATACTCATACTGCTCCTGCCAAAAGAACGAGGGCCGCTTGCGAAGTGATCTTGTCGGAAGGATTCCGAATTCTGCAGAGTTTGTCCCTTCACGGTCTTTCGCTCAATTCCGCCCGACAAACGCGGCGAACGCTTTCCGGCTACCCGTGGCGCTACGAAACCCCCACTGCCCCGCGCGCCGTCCAACCTACACGGAGACCACATGAACCTCAAAAACGCAGCAGCACTCATCACCGGCGGCAGTAGCGGCATCGGCCGCGCCATCGCGCAAGCCCTGGCCGCCAGCGGCGCCCGCGTGGCCATCACCGGACGCGACAACCAGCGACTGACGGCCACCGCGCGAGATCTAGACGTCCATCCTATTCAAGCGGACGTAGCAATTGAAGCGGACGTTCAGCGCACCTACCGCGAGGTTCTTCAGAAGTTCGGCGACCTGGACATTCTCGTGAACAATGCCGGCAGCGGCGTCTTCAAAAGCCTCGTCGATTCCGACCTCCAAAGCTTCGAATCCGTCTTTGCCACCAACGTCACGGGCGCGATGCTCATGGCCCGCGAGGCCGCCAAACACTTCATCTCGCGGAAGCGCGGCAACATCGTCAACATTTCTTCCACCGCCGGTCTGCGCGGCGCCCCCAACGGCACCGCCTACTACGCCAGCAAGTTCGCCCTGCGCGGCATGACCGAATGCTGGCGCGCCGAGCTCCGCAAATACAACATCCGCGTGCTCCTGATCAACCCCAGCGAAGTCGTTACCAACTTCTACCCGACGGCCGGCATGCCACAAAAAGAGAACGCCACCAAACTCCGCCCTGAAGACATCGCCTATATCGTGAAAGCCTCGCTCGAGATGGAGGATCGCGGCTTCATCCCCGAACTCTCCGTCTTCGCCACCAACCCCGTGGACTGAAGCATTGCCGTTATGTAGGCGCTGGGCAGCCCGGCGAACAAACTCCGGTCTTCCTCCGTGTCCTCTGTGCGCTCCGTGTTGAAATCCTAAGGGGAGGAGAAGGACGCGGCCGACGATTTGGCGTTGCTTGGCGGAGCCAGGCGGCGAAGTGCTGCAAGTAATTCGGGTACTCCTTGACGTACGGGAGGGCGTTGGTGCGAAGTCGTGTGGACAGGTACGAGGGCGCAGTACGAGGGTACTGTTTCGGGTAGATCGATTGTGGTGGTACCGTCATGCCATTGCGCTCTGTAGAGCGGGAAGGCACAATTTCCAATGTGCGGACCGGGTTCGCCGAACGTGCTGGCAGCCGCTAGGGGCCGGCGGATTGGGCATTGCCGCGGTTATGTGGCGGTCTGAGGAAAGGTTAGTGTCCCCATGGCGCTTCTTCATTTTCGATGCAAAGAGCGGCGGCGTACGATGCGGGTTCCGCTGGCGGTGCCGCTGAAGGTGCAGGGGTTGAGCGAGAGCGGAGAGAGATTTACCGTGCAGACGCAGTCGCACACGGTGAGCTTGCATGGCGCGTCGCTGCAGCTGGAGACCGGCGTGGTGCTGGGCGAGATCCTTTTGTTGGAAAATGAAACGAGCGGGGAAAAAGTAGAAGGAAAAGTAGTGACGATCCGGCGTTCCCGCGACGGAAAAACCTACGTCGGCGTCGAGTTTACGGCCTCCGAGCCGAACTTCTGGCATATGGTTTTTCCCGCGTCCGGGGCGAAACCCCTGCGGCGGCCCATCAGCTCCAAAGTTGCTGTGCTGAGTTAAGCAAAGTAGCGGTCCCGCCATTTCCTGTTCCGCGCTAGACCCACTATCATCCAGAGAGTGGGGAACATTCCAAAACTCATCGGGCTGATATCGGACACGCACGGATTGCTGCGGGAAGAAGCTGTGCGCGCGCTGCGAGGCTCGGAGCTGATCGTCCACGCGGGTGACGTGGGCGCGCCCGAAATCCTAGATGCGTTGCGCGCCCTTGCGCCAGTAGTCGCCGTGAGGGGCAATGTGGATAAGGCGGATTGGGCGTTGGCCCTGCCCTTGACAGCGGTTGCGAAAGCGGGGCCGGTCAAGATTTACGTGCTGCATGACGTGAACGCGTTGGACCTCGAGCCCGCGGCGGCGGACTTTCAGGTGGTGGTGAGCGGGCACTCGCACAAGTTCGGCCGGAGCGAGCGCCCGGGTGTGTTGTACATCAACCCGGGTAGCGCGGGGCCTCGACGGTTTCAGTTGCCGGTTACCGTGGCGCGGCTCGATCTCGGGGTGGCGCCGTGGAGGGTGGAGTTCGTGGATTTGGAGAAGCTGGGCCGATGAGATGAATCAGGCTCGAGCGCGCGTGCGGCGTTATGATGCAGGTGTGAGGACGCAGAGCTGACGCAAGATCTCGGGGTTGGTTTCGAGGTCGTGCCGAGCGTTTGAGTGCGGGCTCGCCGATGGTACACTTGCGGTTATGAGCAAAAAGAAAACAAGCCGGAAGAAGAGTCAGAAGAAACAGAAGCGTGCTCCTGCGAAGAAAGTTGCGCGGAGAGCAAAGGTCGCGGCGAAAAAGAAGGCGGCCGTGAAACGCAAAACGCGTCCGAAAAAGAAAACGGTCAGGAGGCAAGCGACCGTTCAGATCGGAAGCCAAAGCGTCGATACCGTTTCCTTGAAGGCGAAAGGACTGGGAACGCGTGCGGGCGTGGGGGCCGGAGATTTGCAGGGTGTTTCCATTGCCCAGGACGTGGATTTCGAGAGCGCAGAGGAATTGCTTGAGGAAGGACAGGCGTTCGAGGCTGGCGTCGTCAGTGGCGTGGAAAATGCCGGGAATGCGGACGGAGCCGAAGTGACCACCCATGAAGTGCCGCAAGACGATGTTCCAGGCGAATACAACGATAGGGACCGCCCGTAGATCCGTAGCACCTCATCTTTCCATCACGATTTTACTTGGATTTCTTTTTCACATTTCTCCGCGGCTGCTTTTTGCCGGGAGGGTTTGTAGCGGAAGGCTTTTGCTTGCCGACGTGACGTTTCGGCGCGGGAGCCCGCGACAGGCCATCGCGGGTTTTCTTGGGGAGCTTGGCGACGACCAAGTCGTAGGATTCGCGCAGCAGGCGGGCGAGTTCACCTGCAGGTAGCGCGTCTTTGGTTTCCAGCGCGACCCATTGCGCGCGAGCTAGATACGGCGCGGGGATGATTCCGTTGCGTTCGGTTAGATCCGCGAAGTTTTCCGGGGAACATTTGAACGAGAGCCAAACACGGGCGGGCTCAAGCACGGTGACGGCGAAAATCTTGCTGGCGACCCTGAAGGTAAGGTCGCAGCCCCAGGTAATTTGCTCCTTGACGTAGGGAAAAGAAAGACAGAGCTCGCGAACCCAGTCGACGTTCATGAGGGGAGTTTAGGACGAAAACAGCGTCGATCGGAAATGAATGTTTGCTTGGCGGGACATCGTGCACGTGCTGAATGCCAGAGAGCGGCGGCCCTTCGAGGCTCAGGGTAAACGAGCCGCCGCACTCCACAAAGTCAGTGCACGGCGGTGGAAACCGAGTAGATCGGTGGAAGGTACTGAGCTAAGACGTGCCAGGAGTCGCCGGCGTCGCGCGAGTGGAACAACGTTCCGGTGGAGGTGCCGAAGTAGATGCCTGCGGGATCGCGGTCGTCGGAGGTCATGGCCTCGCGCAGCACCAGGACGTGGGCGTTGGATTGCGGCAAGCCTTTGTTCAGGAGTTTCCAGGTGCGTCCGGCGTCGCGGCTCCGGGCGACGCAGAGCTTGCCCTTGGGGACAAATCTGTGCTCGGACGATTCGATGGGAATGGTGAAGAGCGTTTGCTCTTCCGCGGCGGGCACGGCCAGGCCAAAGCCGAAGCGGCTGGGCAAACCTTTGGAAATGTCGGTCCATTTTTCCGCGGCAAAGTCCGCGCGATAGATGCCGCAATGGTTTTGCTGATAAAGCGCGGTGGGACGGCGCGGATGCGCTTTCAGCTTGTGCACGCATTGGCCGACTGCGGGGAATTTGTCCGGCAGAAAATCGGCGCGAACGTTGGCGTTGAAGGGCTGCCAGGTTTTGCCTGAATCGGTGGAGCGAAATGCTCCGGCTGCGGAGATGCCGACGATGAGATGCCCTTTCCCCAGGCATTGAATGGAATGCACCATCATACCGCCGGCGCCAGGGGTCCACTTTTCGCGTGTGGGATGCTGGCAAAGGCCAGCGACCATTTCCCAATTGGCGCCGTTGTCTGCGCTGCGGAAAAGCACGCCGGGATCGGCGCCGACGTAGACGACCCCTGGCTCATCCGCGGCTCCTGGTGCAATGTGCCAGATGCGCTTCAGGGTGGTCGCGCCGGGAATGTCCTTCAGGGCCAGCCCGTTCTCGGAAAGTTTCCAGGTTTTGCCGTGGTCGGCGCTGGCGTGAAGATGCGGGCCAAACCAGGCGTTTCCACCAGAGGCGTAGAAGCGCTTTGGGTCGCGAGGATCCTGGGCGACGTGGTGCACTTCTTCGCCGGTCAGGAACGGTCCGTGAGCGTCCCACTTTTTCCTATCCGTGGAAGAGAACGCGAATGCGCCCTTGCGGGTGCCAACCCAGATGGTCAAAGCAGGAGTGCGCGCCATGTTTCTGCTCCGTTCGATCAGCATGAGAAAGGTACAGAGTTGAGGAACCGAGTCAACCTTCCTGCACGGAAGTCTAGAACAGAACGCAATTTGTCTCAATATGCGGAGGTGGTCAGTTTCCGGTAACTCGACCAATCGTCCACCGTCAGGCTGTGCATGCCTTCCGAGCCCGTGCCTAGAATGGCGCGTTCTGCAAGCAGCAAAGCAAGCCAGTCATTTTCCGGTCGCGACTCTAAGCGGCGTGGGTCTGCCTTGTGGCACTGTTAACCGTCCGGCGAGACCATCTCATACGGCCGGAGTTTGCTCCCAGCAGCGAGGCTCATTTCTTCCTCAGCTCCGCATCCCAGTTGACCACGACAGTGAGGGGGATGGTGCTGGTATGTTCCAGGTCCTGCACCGCAATGAATCTCTGGCCGTCCGGGGCCATGTCGTAAAGATACCCCGGCACTCCCCCGAGACCACTCAATAGGAACAGCGTCCGCACTGCACCCACACGGAAGTTGCTTCCGCCCGCGGCTACCTCGGCCGCCATCATTTTGGTCTCCGGCGATAGATAGACGAGTTCCCTCCCATCACTCCTCCATCGCGGCTGCGAGCCTCCTCCCGTGGAAACCTGCACGCGTGCTCCGGGCCCAGGAAAGGGCACGACATAAACTTCGTCCCGGCCGGAATCGTTGGAGACGTATGCTGCCCAGCGGCCATCCGGCGAAAACTTTCCCATCTGCGCTTGGAATTGCGTGTCTACAAACGGGTATGGCTTGCGGTCCGCGCTCATGGGCAACACCCACACAGAAATCTTTCCGGATCCGTCCTGGTGGTCGAACAGCAGCAGCTGCCCATCGGGCGACCAGGATGAAGGGTAATTTGCTATGGATTCAAGGAAGGGCTGCTCGAGAAGTTCTTCCTTTCCCGTGCCGTCGGCGTTCAAGAGATACATGTGGTCGCCGCTGACCTGCGGAGCGGAATGCGAATAGGCCAGCTGCGTCCCGTCCGGCGACCAGACAGATGCAAAGGCCGTCAACCCTCTGAAGCTTGCGCGGGCATGGATGCCGCGGGCAAGATCGTAGACCCAGATTTCAAAGTTGCCCGCAGGCTGCGTCCACAAACGCAACGCGAGCTTCTTGCCATCGGGTGAGAGCTGCGGCCAACTGCCATATTCCGGCGGGCCCAGCTTGCCGAGCTGCTTCCCCTGGCGGTCGTACCAATACAACTGCCGACCGATTTCGATCGATTCGGAGGAGTAGATCAGGGTTCCCGTCTGCGAAACCGAAAAACTTACATAATTGGTCGCCGGCATTACCGAAACATCTTGCGCTAGCTGAACAGGCGTCCCGGTGAGTTGCATGTGCTTGGCGTCAAAAGGCTGGGCCGCCAGAACGTCTCCGCGCGCAAAAAGCAGATAACCCGGCGGAGCGTAGAGAGCGTTCATGGAACTGCTGACGACTTGATGGTGCTCGCTGGATCCCAAAGTCCCAACATACACACCCGTCGAGGAGGGAGTTGCGGCCCGAACGAAGAATAGATAGTGCTTTCCATCCGGCAGAAACTCCGGCCAGCGATGCGTTACTTCCTGCCGCGACGCGTCCATTTGCGTTAGCGGCGTCGCCGCCCCGCCTGCGGCTGCGACTTGGTACAGCGGCTGCGAGATATTCGGCGAGAATAGGATTAGGCCGTCGCGATTCCAGGTTCCACCACGCCCAAGGGGCGCATCGCACAGCGTCTCCACCGGCCCACCCGAGGCTTCCACCTTTTTCAGCTTGCCGGCGGAAAAGAAAGCAATCCATTTGTTGTCGGGGGACCAAAAAGGGGCGAAGGCATTCTCGGTTCCCGCCAGAGGGCGCGACGTGGTCGCGTCGAGTGGCCGCACCCACAATTGCGGCAGGCTTCCCTTCACTTGCGCAGTGAACGCCAACTGCCGGCCATCCGGGGAGATCGCCATCGAGCCCGCAATCGAGGATGAAATGGTGAACGCGGCATTGGGAGGTGGAGGAAGCGATGCGCGAACCGCTTCCGGCGTGGAAATTGTCCGGCTGAAGTACCCGGCGGCGAAGAGCGCAGCACCACACAGAGCCAGCGCCGCCAGCCACATTGCCCATCGCGGGCGCTCGAGTATCGCTGTTTTTGGCGCTCCAGTATCGCCGTGTGCCATCCATTCGAGCTCCGCTTTTAGGTCGTGCGCACTCTGCCACCGCTCGTCTGGATCCTTCGTCAGGCACGTTTTCACCATGCGTTCCAGCACCGCAGGCACCATTGGCTGCAAGCTCGATATCGGCGGCGGCTCGCGCTCCAGGATCGCTACGATCACACTCGCTTGCGTTTTTCCATCAAACGCCCGCTGGCCGGTGAGCATTTCATACAGCACTGCGCCAAACGAGAAAATGTCGCTGCGGGCGTCTAGCTCCTTCCCCTCAATCTGTTCGGGCGACATGTACTGAAACGTGCCAACAATCGTCCCTTCTTGCGTCATCGGAGTGGTCTGCGTCGCGGCAGCTGTGAGCGTGGCCACACTGGCTAGCGGCGCAGCCGGCTTAGCCAAACCGAAATCCAGCAGTTTCGCACCCGTCGGCGTGAGCATAATGTTGCCGGGTTTCAAATCTCGATGAATCACTCCGCTGCGGTGCGCTTTGTCGAGCGCATCGGCGATTTGTGTGCCGTACTTCAGCACTTGTTCGAGCGGAAGCGGCCCTTTCTCCAGCCGCTTGGCCAGGGTCTCTCCTTCGACGCACTCCATCACCAGGTAGTCCACGCCGTCCTGACTCCCAACGTCATACAACACGCAAATGTGCGGATGATTCAGGCTGGAGATGGTCTTGGCTTCTCGCTCGAAGCGCTGCTTCCGGACGGGATCCAAGGAAAGGTGTGCGGAGAGAATCTTGATAGCGACGGTGCGGTCCAGCCGTAGGTCACGCGCGCGATAAACTTCGCCCATGCCCCCGGCACCCAGAGGCACGCTGATTTCATAGGGGCCAAGTTGCGTGCCCGGAGCGAGAGGCATGACTGCCCGCGATTATAACCCCTAGAATCCGTCATCGGGCGTCCTCCAGCCCTCAAGTGCCTGATAAACGCACTAATTCGGACAAGTCGGAATCACGGCCAAGCGATAGTAGGTACTTGTCCGGTCAGCGGGTCATTTCCAAGCCGCGTAGACGGGCTTGCCGACCAGCAGGGCTGGGTTTGCGCCTTGCCGCGGGCGGAGCTTTTGCGCGCGGCCGTTGCCGACCTCGGCAACGTACAAGTTGCCTTCTTGATCGACGCTCATCCCGTGGGTGTTGAACAGCCCTCCGGGCCAGTCGGCCAGCGTGCCCCAGGAATACAGCAAGTGTCCTTCGAGGTCGTACTCGACAATTTTCGAGTTGCGGTCGTCCGCGGCCCACAGATGCCGGTCGGCGGAGATATACAGGAAGTTTATGGAGGAATGTTCGTCGACGGGCCACGCGTCGAGGAATTTGCCATTCTCATCGAAGACTTGGATGCGGTGGTTGGAGCGATCGACAACGTAAACGTGCCGCGACATCGGGTCCGCGGCGATGCCGTGCACCACGTTGAAGTAGCCCGGGCGGGTTTCCTTCGGCGGATTGCCTTTTTGACCCCAAGCCAGCAGGAACTTGCCGTTCTTGTCGAGCTTGACGACGCGGGTGCCGTTGTATCCGTCGGCCACGTACATGGTGCCGTCGGGAAGCCAGGTCAGGAATGTGGGCCGGTTGAAATGGGTTTCATCCGCGCCGGCCTGATCTGGTGTGCCGATGGTCTGCAAAAGTTTCTTCCCGTCGTTGCTGAGCTTAAAGATTCCCTGCTTGTAGTCGTCAACCACCCAAACGTTTTTCTCCGGATCGTAGGGGCTGATGTAAATGGCGTGCGGCCGCTTGAAAAAGGAGTCCCACTGCGTCCATTGCTCGGTGATGTTGCCGCTGGCGTCCACCACCACGATGCAATGTTCCCAGCGAGCATCGACGCCCACTTTTCCCTTCCAGTTTTCGTCGGCTTTTTCGGGCAAGTCACCCGGCGCGCCTCCGCCGGGCAAGCTGGCCACCGGTCCTTGCGACGCATTCCGGAACGGCACCTCTCCGGTGGGGAAGGAAAGACTCGGCCCAAATTGCGGAAGGGGCGTATTCACGGGCCGCTTTAAGGTCGGCAGTTCGCCACGTTGCGCGATAAAAATTCGATTGGGGCTTTCGGCAAAAATTCCCTCGACCGCGCCCCAGGTCCAGTTCTCGTGGCCTGGCAGCGAGGTGAGTGGCTTCGGCCAATCGGGAACGGGATCGTAAGGGCCGGCGATGTCCTCACCGCCTTTTTCTCCGGGAACCGCGGCGAAACTTACTTCCGACTTTGCCCGCGCTTGAACGGATTGCATCCTGCTTGCCACCAGCAAGCCCACCACGAAACCCGCAGTGGTCACCAGCAGCAGCGACAGCGCGATTGCCCATCGACGCATAGATCTCCTCCACGAAAATTGGCCGCCGGATCGAGAATGACGGAACAGTGCGGATTATAGTTAAGACTCGGTCAAATTGCTCGCGGCTTGGCGACCTTCGCGATGACGAGGCCAGCCAGGAACCAGGTGATGGTGTAATCGATGAGGTTGACGACGGCATAGGCGCCGGAGAAGCCCCACCAGTTCCAATTCGGGAGAATCGGCGATAACACCGGAGGCGAGGCCGGCGACGGCAAGAAAGGCGACGCGCCGGGCGTAGCGCAATCCGCTGGTCTGCAGAAGCAGCCAAGTGAGCAAGAGCGCCGAGGCCATCTGGATCGTCTCGGCTGCCTTCTTTTGCTCCGGACTCTGGACTTCCTGCGACGGTCCGGCGGGAAGAAGATAGGTGCCGGACTGCTTCATGTGCGAAACGATCACGGCGGAAACGTCGTCTTCGTTTTGGAAGCTGAGCAGGGTCTTCTCGTGCCATCCAATCACTTCCCAGGAGACGCTGCTCCAGAGAAACGCCACCAAACCGCCCAGGATGGTCCCAAGGACAAGCGATCGGATCATAAGTCCTCCACGGATTTCCGCAGCTTGCGGCAAGAGATGGCGGAGTCTAACCCTTGGAGAGGTCCGCGTTCAAGCGAGCAACTACGAATCGGGGCCTCGCGGGGAAGCGGCAGCAGGTGGAAACGCCGCGGAAGTGGGAAGATGGTTTCTTGGGAACCGGCGCGGGTGTAGGCTACAACTCTCGGAGCTTTGCAAAGGAGGTGAGACATGCTCGAGGCGGACGGAAAGAGCGCGAAAGATGGCGGTGTGAGCAGGCGGGACTTCTTGGGGTTGGCGGTAGCGGCGACGTGCGCCGCGGGCACGGAGAAACTCTCGTGGGCGGCGGATACAAAGGAGGGCATGACGTACCGCACGTTG
>JBGOVR010000095.1:0-18313 GCA_041478205.1 Candidatus Acidiferrum sp. | reverse complement strand
TGAAGACGGGCCAAAGTTCCACGACGCGCTGCGGGTATTCACGGAACAGTTTCTCCAACTGGTCGTCTATATACTCTCCGTATTCTCCGTTGGCGCGGTCGTAAATACAGAGATAGCGTTCTGCAGCGGCCGCATTTCCGGTTTTGATTAGAGCGAACAGTTCGTCGATGCATGCGTCCGCCAAACCGTCCGGAGCTGGAAGCCCCGCCAATAGCGCCGGGAATTCCATCGTGCCGCTTCCGGAAATCGAATCCATCAACCAGAATGCTTCGAGCTGCCGGTCTGTTTTCGGCATCGCCGCCAGGAACGCTGCTATGTCTTTTCGATCGGAGAGAAGGTAACGAACCAGCGTGCAAAACTGAACGCCGATGGGGTCCTTTTTCGCCGCGTCGCAACAAGCGCTTACGGATTCTGCTTCACGATCCGCGTAGAACTGCACGGCTGCTTTCATGAATTCAACGTATTTGCGATCGATTTCGCCTCGCCGGTCGTCGCTCCGTCCAAACGTTTTTCGCTGCTGGTACATTCCGGCCGGCAGCGCACATCCGTTTGCCGTTTGAGCCGCGCAACAAGAGGCAAGAAGGATCGAGCTGGCGACCGCCAACAACCACTTCAGAATCATGGACGCCTCCGCCCGTGTAGCGAATTCAGACTAACGTATGCAATACGTTTCAGACAGCCGAACGTCGTGAGCGATTGTCCCAAGAGTGTCTGGACAGGCGCACACACAAAAGAGTGGGGCGAACCGATTCGATTCGCCCCACTCTTTCCCGGCGGGCGTTGCGCTCGCCGATTCTCAGCATCCTAACTACTCGTTGCTCACTTCTTCTCAATCCGCTGCGCTGGCTTGCTTAGCCCGGACGATCGCGTCGATGTTTAATCCCAGCCCCTTCGCCACGCCGCTTCCGTACGCCGGATCGGCTTTGTAGAAGTGCTGGATTTGCAATTCCTGGATGTACTGCGGTATGCCGCTCATGCTGACCACGACGTTATCGATCAGCCGTTGCTTCGCGTCCGCGGGCATCAGCCGGAACAAATTTCCCGGTTGCGAATAATAATCACTGTCGGAACGATGATTGTGCCGCTCCACGGTGCCGCTGATCGCCCGCACGCGCTCCAGATACGCGGGATCCTGCGTCGGCCCTCCGAAGCTGTTCGGCTCGTAATTCGGCGCCGATCCGTAGTTGCCGTCGGCCCGCATGGCGCCGTCGCGGTTGTAGGTTTGAAACGGGCACTGCGGCTTGTTGACTGGCAGCGTGTCGTAGTTCACCCCGATGCGGTAGCGGTGCGCGTCCGGATAGGAGATCAGCCGCGCCTGCAGCATCTTATCCGGCGAAAAGCCCAAGCCGGGCACGATGTTCTTCGGATCGAACGCCGCCTGCTCGACCTCGGCGAAATAATTCTCCGGGTTGCGGTTCAACTCCAGCTCGCCCACATCGACGAGCGGGTAGTCCTTGTGCGGCCACACCTTGGTGAGGTCGAAGGGATTGAGGTGATACGTTTCCGCCTGCTTCTCCGGCATGATCTGCACGCACACGCGCCACTTGGGAAAGTCGCCCTTGGCGATCACGGTGAACAAGTCGCGCTGCGAGTAGTCCGGATCCTTGCCCTCCAACTCGCCGGCCTGTTCGCGGAAGAAGTTCTTGATCCCCTGTTTTGTCTTGAAGTGCCACTTCACGTAGAAGAGCTCGTTCTTATCGTTAATCAAGCTGAACGTATGGCTGCTGTAGCCGTTCATGTGCCGGTAGCCGTCGGGAGTACCGCGGTCGGAGAAGAGAATGGTCACCTGGTGCAGCGATTCCGGGGAAAGCGACCAGAAGTCCCACATCATCGTCGGCGATTTCAGGTTGGTTTGCGGATCGCGCTTTTGCGTGTGGATAAAATCGTTGAACTTGATCCCGTCGCGGATAAAAAAGGTGGGCGTGTTGTTGCCTACCATGTCCCAATTGCCTTCTTCGGTGTAAAACTTCAGCGCAAAGCCTCGCGGATCGCGAGCCGTGTCCGCCGAGCCCTTTTCGCCGCCCACCGTCGAAAACCGGCTAAACGCCGGTGTTTTCTTGCCCACCGTGTTGAAGAGCTTGGCTGTCGTGTACTTGGTGATCTCTGGGCTCGTGCACACGAAATGTCCGTGCGCTCCCGATCCCTTGGCGTGCACCACGCGTTCCGGAATGCGCTCCCGGTTGAAATGCGCCATCTTTTCAAACAACAGAAAATCTTCAAACACAATCGGTCCGCGCGGTCCCACCGTGAGCGAATTCTGGTTGTCGCCCACCGGCCGGCCTGCGTCGGTCGTCATTGTTTTCTTCTTCTCTTCCGCCATGGATTCCTCCTCAGTTCGTCCGCGGCGCCGGCTCCCGCATGTCCCAGTCAAACTCCGAGAGGGGCGCCGTACGGAACACTATAGAGACTACAGACCCGCCCAGCTATACATCCAATATATAGTTCGGATACGATGGATAGGCATAGCCTATGGAACTCCACCAGCTCCGCTACTTCTGCGCCGTCGCGGAAACCGGCTCTTTCAGCCGCGCCGCCGAGCAATCGCACGTCGCGCAGCCCTCTCTCTCCCAGCAAATCCTCAAGCTGGAAGACGAGCTAGGAGCACGCCTCTTTGACCGCCTCGGGCGTTCTGTCCGCCTCACCGATGTCGGCAAGACTTTTCTTCCGCGCGCCCGCGCGGTCCTGCGCGAGCTCGAAGCCGCCAAAGGCGACGTCGTCGAAAGTAAAGATTCCGTCGGCGGCACGATCTGCGTGGGAGTCATTCCTACCGTAGCTCCCTATTTTCTCCCGCCGCATCTCACATTCTTTACGCGTCAATTCCCGCAGGCGCATCTTACCGTTGTCGAAGAAATTACCCCGGTCTTGCTCGAGCGCCTCCGCGCCAGCACGGTAGACGTGGCCATCCTCGCCCTGCCCATCCGCGGCCACGAGTTCGACACCTTCCCGCTTCTCACCGAACGCCTCTACGCGGCGCTTCCCAAAAAACACGCGCTCGCCAATCGGCGTTCTCTCTCCCTCAAGGACCTTCGCAAGGAGCCCTTCCTCCTCTTGCGCGACGGCCACTGCTTTCGAGACACGGCCGTGGCCGCCTGCGACCGCGCGCGCCTCAACCCGCAGATCATCTTCGAGAGCGGACAGTTCAGCAGCATTCTCAGCATGGTCGGCACAGGAATGGGCGTGTCCATCGTTCCGAAAATGGCCATCGACAAACACGCGCAGTGCCGCTTCGTGCGCATCGCCGATGAGGAGGCCGCGCGCACCATCGGCGCCATCGTCCTCCGCGGCCGCTCCCTAACGCGCCTCCACCACGCCTTCCTCGCGCACCTCCGCTCCACGGGTTTCGCTTCGCGTTCCTGACTAAGTTGTGGTCTTCTTCGAAATCGAGAATCTGCAGGATGTAAATCGCAACCTGTTACTCAGCCGTGGGGGATGTAAACGTGAAAAGGGAGTAGGAAAATGTTGGTGGAGCCGATGGGATTCGAACCCACGACCTCCTCGATGCCATCGAGGCGCGCTCCCAACTGCGCCACGGCCCCACCGGAGAGCTACTGCAGCAATCCTAGCATCGGGGCGCGTGATTCGTCCAGATTACCGGTGCTAAATCGTGCCGCTCTGTTCCTCTAGGCGCTCCCCGCCTGGGCCTTCTTGGCCTCCGCCGAATCATAGCTCTCGCCATAAATCGCCGGGACCTTCCCGCCCATCGGGCGCAAATACGTGGACAACTGTCCGCGGTGATGAATCGAATGCTTCAGGCCGAAGTCCAGATACGCGACCGCCGGCAATTGAAACAAACCGCGGAAATCGATCACTTTCACCAGTTGCTCGCCGGACAACGTCGTGAGCCGCTCAAAATCTTTCGCAAACGATTGCTCGTACCAGTTCGCGAGGTCCGCCGAATTGCGCACCGATTCCGGCCGAGGGGCAGGTGTAAGGTCAAATTCGCCCGCCGACACGCTGCCAAAGAAGCGATGCTCGGCTGCGGCGATGTGCCACGCCAATTCCAGCGCCGTCTTCGACACCGGGTCCGGCCGGTAATCCCCCTTATCGAGCGGAATCGCCGCGATCACGTTCTTCGTGGTCCGGTACTCGTTCTTCAGCATCGGCAGAGTCATTTGTAGCAGAAACATCGCATGTTCTGGTTGTAGATTCGCCATGCTTAGTTCACCTCATCTAGCCCGCAGTATACCTCAAGCTATGTCTTCATTCCCCGCTCGCAGAGGGTGGCAGTCCTGCCCGGATCAAATCTTCGACGTCGCCCATCTTATCGCCCAGAAGATTCAACTTGCGCGACAACCCTTGAATTTCCGATTCCGAGCGGCGGTTCACGTCGTAGTCCAGCTCACCCCGCAGGCGGTCTTTCGTGTCCTGACGATTCTGGCTCATCATAATTACCGGTGCCTGGATCGCGGCCAGCATGGAGAGAAACAGGTTCAGCAATATGAACGGATAAGGGTCCCAGGCGGACCGGCGCAACACCGAATTGATTCCCGTGTAAACCACGAGAATAACGCCAAACGTGATGATGAAAGACCACGAACCGCCAAAGCGCGCCACGGCGTCTGCTACGCGCTCCCCAAATGTTGCTTCCGTCTCGATCACCTCGTTCGGATTGCGATTCGCCCGCAGCCGCACCAGTTGCTGCGAAGCGTGAAACTGACGCCCCAGCACCGTCAGCATATCCATGCCCGCCAGCGGCTTGCGTTGCAACAGAATCGAGATATCGTTGCGGTCCACTTCCACGCAGACCGCCTCGGTGACGGCGATGGCGTTCGTTTCGTGAGCTGTTTGCTCGAGCATGGACGCAAAGCCAAAAAACTCCCCATGCGTCGGCTCGTCGACCACCACCTCCTGATGATCCTGATCGACCGTCGTGACCCGGACGGCTCCGGACATCAAGATGTAAGCCCGTCCACCGGGCTCGCCCATCTTGTAGATGCGCTGCCGCGCTGCGAACTTCTTCATCTCAACTTGTCCCGCCAAGACCGCGATCTCTTCTTCGTCCAGCAAAGCAAACAGCGGAACATGTTTCAATTCTTGCGGGTTGCACGCCATCGATCACCTCGTCTGTGGTGGAACGGGATTGCCCCGCTCCCGTCAGAGCATTCCACAAAACGCGGCAATCCGAAAAGGTCGAAGTTGCAATGACCCAACGGGAGACCATGGTGGGCGCGAAGGAAGCACCGCTCCTATCTGAAACGGACGAAATTCTTATTGTTCGCCGATGCGGTCGATTTCTTTCTTGAGGGCCAGTTTGTCGAGACTTGCGAGCGGCAGGCAGAAGAACAAATTGATCCTGCGGTCGAGAATCAGGAAGGCGTCACGAAAGGCACGCTCGATCTGTTCGGGCGTACCCTCCACTGCGACCGGGTCGGGGACGCCCCAATGCGCGGTCATGGGCTGGCCCGGCCAGATGGGGCAGACTTCCAGCGCCGCATTGTCGCAGACGGTGAAAACGAAATGCAATTCCGGCGCGCCGGGCTTCGCAAATTCATCCCAGCCCTTGCTCCGCAGACCGTCGGTTGGCAAGCGCGCGAGCTCAATCTGCTTGAGCGCCTCGGGGCGAACGCGTCCCGAGGGATGGCTGCCCGCGCTATACGCTGTAAAGGTAGGCCTGCCTTTTCGATTGAGAATCGCCTCCGCCATGATCGAGCGCGCCGAATTGCCGGTGCAAAGAAATAGCACGTTATAGCGGCCTTGCATGACCATCATCCATTCGCCGCGTCGGATGGAGTGCAGCACGCCGGTCCACAGCAAGACCTCTCGCTGGTGTTCTTCTGTGCGACGGGTTTCTTAGCGCGAATGAACGCGCTCGCGAATTTGCCTTCCACTTGCGGCGCGATGCTGTCCACGTCAATGCCTTTCACCGTCAGAAATTGCCGCGCGTCTTCGATACTGTAGACCCGCGTCGGCTCGATTTCGATTTCCGCAAAACCCGCGGCTCCCAGCTTCGCGCGATACTCGGACTCATCCATCGCTCCCGCGACGCACCCCACCCAGAGCTCCACATTCCTACGGATATCCGCGGGCACGGGGCCGCGCACCACCACGTCCGAGACGGCAAATCGCCCGCCCGGCCGCAGCACGCGGAAGGCCTCGCGCAACACGCGGTCCTTATCTCCCGAAAGATTGATCACGCAATTCGAGATGACTACATCGACGGAATTCTCCGGCAGCGGAATGTTCTCGATCTCGCCCTTCAGAAACTCCACATTCTGCGCGCCGGCCTTTCGCTGGTTTTCACGCGCCAGCGCCAGCATGTCGTCCGTCATGTCCAGGCCATAAGCCTTTCCGCTGGGTCCGACCCGCTTCGCCGACAGCAGCACGTCAATGCCTCCGCCCGAGCCCAGATCGAGCACGTGCTCTCCAGGATTCAGTTGCGCGAGCGCGGTTGGATTGCCGCACCCGAGCGACGCCGACACGGCATCCTGCGGCAGACCGGCCGTCTGCTTGGCGTCATACAGATTCGACGAAATCGGATCGCAGCAGGGCACCGGACCTGCTTCGCTTCCGCAGCCCGTGCCTTCGCCTGCCCGTACGCGTCGCGCCGCTTCCCCATACTTGCTCTTGACCACCTCTTTGATGTCGCCGCTAGCCATGTTTGCTCCTCCGGAAAACATATCTGCACGTGCGAATATGTTCGTAGGCTACACCGCTAAATCATATATGTCAAGACGCATATATGCTGTATGATCGGAGCATGGCCAAGGCTCAGGGCAGCTTCTCTCTCGATCTCCTCTTCCGCGCGCTCGCCGATCCCACGCGATTGCGATTGCTCAACCTCATCGCCGATCGTGAGATTTGCGTCTGCTATTTCGTGGAAATCCTGCGAATGAGCCAGCCCAAGATCTCCCGGCACCTCGCCTATCTGCGCAGGGCCGGCATTGTGGCTGCAAGGCGGGAAGGGAAGTGGATGCACTACAGGCTGGCGATTCCCAAAGATCAGGCGGCCGCAAGTGTCTTGCGCGAGACGCTGAAGCACTTACGGCAAACACCGGAAATGAAACGCGACGTTTCGCGCCTCAGTTCCGCGTGCTGTTCGCCGCAAGACTTTGCACTTCTGCAGGGAGCACCTCAGCCGGCTCTGCTGGCCGCTGCACGCAATTAGGGCTCCAGCACCTCTGGCCTGGCCGAAACCCTCACTTTCTCTGGGCTTCCTCCGCTATGTCCGGAGAATCCCCCGTTTGATGGTCCACAATCTGAAACAGCAGGAAAGCATGAATGGCGTCCGTAGCTTGTCCGTTCGCGGTTTTGATTCGGACTTTCGCGCCCTTTTCCGTTTCTTCAAACTGGTACTGAATTTGGTCGCGCAGATGCGCCATCGTTGGTACGCCGGGCGGCGTTGTGGCGTGGGTGAACATGGGAGACTCGAAATTACCGGCGGAAAACATCTCGGCGATGTGCGCCAGGTGCTGGCGAATCTCCTCGCGGCTTACCGTGTCTTTGGGGTCATTCGCCTCGACTTCGATGGCTCCGCCGTCTTTGAAGAGCCGAAAGTGGTGCGTCGTCTTCGCATGCGAGAAGCCCATGGCCTGGTCTCCTCGCTTCATCATTTCGTGTTGATGGTCTGCGCGATCTTGTGGAGCGGTCTTTTGTTGCGCCTGGCACGTGAGGCCCAGCGACAGAACTGCAAGCAGCGCTGCTGTCCGCATCGTTTACCTTCCCTTCTTTCTCTTCGCTCTGGCAAATCCTGATGGCCGGACACCCAGCACCAACTCGCTTGGCAGATGCTCCAACAAACGCGCCGGCTGACCTTTTCGCGTGCCCGCCAGCCGGGCATTCCAATTCTTCAAGATACGGCCTAGGTGGCCGCGCATCGCAATCAGGTCCCTGATTTGCTGATCGACTTCCCGAAGCTTGGACCTCGCCATCGTGCGGACTTTTTCGCAAGGCACTCCGCCCTGGTCGCGTATCCGCAAGATGGTTCGCAGTTCAGAAAGCGAAAAGCCGATGCTCAAAGCGCGGCGGATAACCTGCACCCGCTCCAACGAGCCGGAAGAATATTCCCGATAGCCGCCGCGGGTCCGGACAGGGATTGCCAGCAGGCCCAATCGTTCGTAGTGCCTCAGCGTATCCGTGCTGACGCCCACGAGACGCGCTAACTCACCGGATCGCATGGATGTTCTGCGTCACTCTAGCTGGAGTCTACACCCCGGAACCAATTCCAGGGTCAAGCCCGATTTTCTTTGTGCGGTTGCATGATTGGCGCAGGCTCAATGCCCGAGTCGCCACGGCCGGAACCAACTAGCCCGAGTCGCTAGTTCGCCAGCGGGTCCGGGCGAAACTGAAAGTGTAAGACCTTGCTCGTCGTCCCCTTGCCACCTTCCGCGTGAAAAGGTGTTCGTGTTCCGTAGGTCGCCCACAGTCCCTTGCCCTTCCAGCCTGTCTTTGGATCGTCGATCCGCCCGTCCATCCCTTTCGCGTAGAAGCCCATCGGATAGGGCACGCGCAGCACAACAAATTTCTCGCTATCGGGCAGCAACGCCAGCAGCGCATCATTCCCGTTGCCGGTGGCAATCGGCACGTTCTTGCCCAACCCAAACGTGTCGAACTGATCCACCCAGTCGTAGTAGCTGGCCTCGGCGCTCCCTGGGTCGCTGACGCCCTTCAACTGCGGCCCGGGCAGTTGATAGAGCGTCCACCCCTCCGGACAGTGTTGTCCCGTCGCCGTCGGCCCGTTGAGCGGCCCCTTGCATTTCCGCCGGTCGAAGCTCGCAAGGTGTCCGCTGGCAATCACCGTCCACACCACGCCGTTGCGATCGATATCCAGCCCGCGCGGCGAGTATCCGTGAACGGGCGCCTTGGGATCGTTCCACGGCAGTTCGTAGAGTTCCGCCAGCGCCGTCGCGGGCGGGTTCGCTCCCGGGACGAGCCGCACGACTGCGCCAGGGAAGCCCAGCACCGTACCCCACACCGAGCCGTCCACCGGGCTCACCGTGACGCCATAAAACGCCGCTGCGATGCGTTTGTCCTTGGTGGGATCAACCGGCTGATCCGGCTCCACGTAAGCGTCCCGCTTCCCGTTGCCGTTGGTGTCCATGACCAGCGCCGTCCACCCTTGCGATTTCTCCTCATCGTGGGTCGCATCGAACATCTTTGTGTTCAGCCAGCCCACCGCGCCCCCGCCGCCGCCGCTGCTGGTCCACAACGTGTTGTTGGCATCCTCGGCAAACACTAGGTGATGCGTGCCGAAGCACGTGCCAATTAGCGTCACCTGCTTGGTTTTCGGATCGTACACCGCCAGGTGGCGCCCGCTGCTCTTCAGCGGAAACAAGGCCGCCGAAGAATTGCTCGACCCTTCTCTACAGAAAGCCGGGTTCTCGCTCGGGCGGATTCTGGAGGTGAACCACACTCGCCCCTTTTCATCGAAGATCGGGTTGTGCACCACCGTTTGGCTGTGCCAGATGGCTTCGTCGCCCCAATATGGCGAAGGCGCCGGCTGCGGATCATCTGTCGTCGATGGAGTTTTCGGATCGCGCACCGGCACCTTTACCTCGCTCTTCGTCGCGCGCGCCGGGTCGAGCGCCGGCAAATAATCCGCGCTCAGTTCCGCGGAGCCATAGAGCAGGCCGTTGGCGTTGAGCGTGGGATTCCGCTTGTCGGTGGCGATCTCGTCGTGCAGATAAGTCTTGGCGTCGGCCCAGTCCCACTCGGTGATCACCACGTTCCGCTCCACGCCTTGCGGCCGCGGCGGTGCCGGAGGCAATTCGCCCGCGGCGATCCGGTCGGTCCAATCCGCGAACATCGGCAAGGCCTTCTCTGGACCAAGCTGCGCGAGCCCGTTGATCATGTTGCCGCCAGCTTGCCCGGAAAGTATTCGCCGCGCCCACGCCGCCGTCGAAGTATCGAAATGCCCCAAGCTCTTGGGGATCTCCCGCGTGGCCTTGTCGCCCAGTTGATGACACGTCCAGCAGGCATCCGTCTTCAGCAAGTGCAGCCATTGCCCCTGGCTCTTCATGTTCTCCGGAATGCCATTGCCTTTGGGCCCGGTGCCCGGGAACTCGCTCTTCTCCGGCGCCCGCAGCAGCGAAAACCAGTACACCGCCGGGTAATACTCCGCCGCCCGCGCGTCCGGCGCTACCACTGCGGCCAGGTTCAAGGTCTTGCCGGGCGTGGCCTGCACCGGCTGAGAATCCACGAGCCCGTAGCCGCGCACCCATACCTTGTATTTCGCCTTGGGCAGTTGCGGCACCACGTAGCGCCCGCGATCGTCGGTGACCACAATCTTCACGAACTTGGTGGGCAAGTCGTTCGTTTCCGCGATCACCCACACCCCTGCCTCAGGGCCCTCCGCGCTGGTGACCACTCCGCCGATGTCGTCGCTCCCGATGCGCACGGCTTCGCCGCCCGTTTGTTGCGCACTCCGCCCCGCGAGTGCCGCCGCCAAAAACGCCGCGATCATCACTATTCCCAGATACAAAACTCGCTTGGTCATAAACTCTGAACTCCTTCACGCTCGAACGACGCCCATCTTAGTCCACAATCGCGAATGGGAACTCTCTCAATCCGCAAGAAACGAAATGCGGTCGCATCCTAAGCACGCGAAATAGCGTTGTCAATCGCACTCGCTTGTGAAGGTCGCGTCAAAGGAGCTTGCGATCCGGCACCATAAACACTTCGATGGCGAGCTACAGTTTGTGTCCGCCATCACATATGCATGCCATGAACGAACACATCGGCGTGACGTACGTCACACACTTTCTTTGCACATAAGCTCTAAACATTCGCTAGTTTAGTGCTCCCGCAGTCGCTCGCGGTCGCGGCCATCGCGCGCATCCATTTCACAAGTATTTGAATCGAGACGGAATCCGCGAGAAGCCTCCGGCGGTTCGCAACGGCACTCAAGCTGCTCACTCTCTTTCGTCCCTCCGGAGGTGTGCAGATGTATGACCCTGAGCTAAAGCGAATTTCTCAGACTCTTCGCGAGGTCCCCTTTCCCACCAGATTCGCTGTCGAGGTCACCGCATCCTGCAATCTGGCCTGTTCCATGTGCCACCACCCCACCATGAAGCGCCCCAAGGGACGCATGCCTTTCGAGCTCTGGCAGAAGTGTGCCGACCAGGTGGCGGCCATCTCCCCGAAAACTGAGTGTTGGTTTTCCTTCTGCGGCGAACCTCTCCTTGAGCCCGAGCTTCTTCTGCGCATGCTGGCCTACGGAAAATCCGTGGGTCTCCGCTCGCTCAATCTCAATACCAACGGCGTATTGCTCACCCCGGACCTCGCTGCCCCGATTCTCGATTCCGGCCTGGATCTCATCGTCTTCGGGATTGACGGATTTTCCCGCGAGACCTACGACAAGATTCGCGTTCTCGGCGATCGCGACGTTCTGTACGCCAACGTCGAACACCTTCTCGCTCTCCGCCATTCTCGCGGTTCGGGCCCCGAAATTCAGGTGCAATTCATCGAAATGAGCGAAAACGAGCACGAGCTGCAAGCCTTCAGCGCCTACTGGCTCGAGCGCGGCGCAACCCTAAAAGTTCGCAACAAGCTCAGTTGGGGCGGCCAGCTCCAGACGCCCCTGTGTATCCCGCAAGAAGACCGCATCCCCTGCCCCTGGGCCATCACCATGATGCATGTGTTCTGGGATGGCCGAGTGCCCCGCTGCCCGGGAGATACCGAAGGCGACGAAGGCGTCGGCAACGCCTGGGATGAGCCGCTCGCCCTTCTCTGGGAGCGTCTCGGCAGCTATCGAACTCTCCACTTGGACCGGAATTTCGACGCGCTCCCCGATCGTTGCCAGACGTGCAAAGACTGGATGGTGGGAGCCGCAAAAAGAATTCGCTCCCCGCTGGCAAGCCCCGGTGATTCCGCGGCGCCCTGCGGCCCCGCGCCGGCGCAGTGACGGACACTCTTCTTTCTCGGGGAGACGATGCGATGAAGACACTCTATCTCTGCGGCGCCGGAAACTCCGAAGGAGTTCGCCTGGCTCTGACCATCAACCGCAAGGAAAGCCGCTGGGACCACATCGTGATTCTCGATGACGACCCCCAAAAACACGGTCGCTTCATTCTCGGCGTTCAGGTCGTCGGCTCTCTCGATCTGCTGGCCAGTGTCCCTCCTGGTTGCGGCGAGGTCGCCAACCTCGTAGCCCGCACCGCGCTCAAGCGCTGGTCCGTTCGCCGCAGGCTGCTCGCTTATGGCGTGCCTTTCGCTTCGCTCATTCATCCCGAGGTAGACATTTCCGGCGTCACCTTCGGCCGCGATATCCTTATCTACCAGCACGCGGACATCGGCCCCGAGGTTTCCATCGGCGAAGGCTCGGTGGTTTTCATGGGCTCTGCCGTCGGCCATGAATCCAAGCTGCAAGAGGGTTGCATCGTCGCTCCGCACGCCGTCATCAACGCGCGCGTCGAGCTCGGCGACGGCGTCTACGTCGGCTCCAACGCCGCTCTCTTGCCGGAAGTCAAGGTCGGCGCCTGGGCCACCATCGGTGCAGGCACCATGGCCATGCGCAACGTGCCCGCCGGAGCCACGCTGCTGGGCGTCCCCGGCATCATCGTGTGTCAGCTCCCGTGCTCGCCGATCGAAGCGGCCTCCACGGAGCCTTTGCAGGAGCCTGCGGCTCTTCCCTCGGCGGTCTGAATTCCGTGCTGGCCGCGAGGGTGCTTGCGGTCACGCGCGGTGCGCGGGAAAGCCCGGAATGGAAGGTAAGAATGGAAGTAAGAGTGGAAGGCTACGCCCAGTTTCTCCAGCTTCTCTACGAAGCCGTCGATGAGCTCAACCAAGGACAAGCGCCGGGGCAGACCCTCGAAAAATCGCCCACCACGGTGCTGATGGGCTCCTCTGGAAAACTCGATTCGCTGGGCTTTATAGTTCTTGTCGTCGCCCTTGAAGAAAAGATGGAGCGCGCGCTCGGCAGACATCTCAGCGTGATCGACGCTATGTTCGGCGGCGGCGAAAAGACTCAGTGGACCATCGCGGACCTCGCCGCGCGCCTGGCGCAGCAATAACTCGCCGCGATTCCTCCGCGGGAAAGTGCATCATGATCGACTGCGCGCTGTTCGGAAAACAAGTACGCTTCCACCACATCGGCTTGGCTGTCGAATCCATCCAGGCCCTGTGCCCCGCCGTCGAGCCCTTTGTCGAGAAGTCCCAAGGCGTTTCCATCGGTTTCATCCGGCTTCACGGCGTCACTGTCGAGCTCCTCCAGCCTTTTGGCGACAACTCTCCCATCGCCAAAAGCCTCCGCGACGGCGTCAAGCTCCTTCATCTCTGCTACGAAGTCCCCGATCTCGACGCCGCCCTGCAAACTTGCGCCTCCGCCGGGTTCCACCGTCTCTCGCTCGTGCTGCGCGCCCCCATCTTCGACAACCGGCGCTTCGTGTGGGTCTACAGCAAGCAATACGGCCTCGTCGAGCTCCTCGAGAAACCCAGAAACCTGCTCCAGCGATGCGCCCATGCCCTCTTCGCCTCCGCGATGGCCTCCGCCTTCGTGAAGTCCGTGGCCCGACCCATCCTCGCCGTACTCTTGCGCTCCCGGCCCACCTCCTGAGCGCGTGCTTTACCGTTGGGTTTCTCGCAAGGGGGTACCTGCTTCTCTTTTCGTTTCGCCCCACCGATTCATTCGAAGGATTGCAAGGTGCCTCGGCGGCACGCTAGCACGCACGTCAGAGCTTGTCGTCATTCACCTCAATCCAGTACCCCTCCGGATCCTGCAAGTTGACCTGCTTCACGCCGTCAGGCCGCGCCGTAGGGATTCTTCCCTCACTCTGGAAGCTGCCGCATTTCACCTGCATTTGATCGAGGTGCGTTATAAAATCAGGCAACGACGCGACCCGGAACGCCGGGTGCCCCGGGCGCCGGCCCTTGCATCTGGGGATTTTCGTTTTGCCTTCCGCTGAATAGCCGAAGCCTCCCGTTGCAAGCCTCTAGCCTCCAGAACCTATCCCCTTCTCCTTCAGCGAATTACAAGAAGAATTACAAGAAGTCCTTTACATCTACGTACCTTCATGGTAATATATTGTGTGAAATTGGCGCCAAGGCCTCACCGGAACTCGCCCTCTCCGCGCAACCCTGCGTCCCTCCGCATCTTTGCGTTATCTGTTCGGTCCTTCTTTTCAAGAAGCCGCCCCCCGCGGCCCCTTTATTTTCATACTCTCTGGCCCCGAGCCGCGCGAGGGATATAAACAGGCACCTCCAGCGCGCCCCTTTGTTTTAGTATTCTTACAAACCCCTCTCCCCGCAACTCCTTTCCTTTGAAATTCATACGAAAACACCCGTGGGGAGTATTGGAATTTCTAGCCAAAATCCTCTCTTTGTGCTAACTCCTTTAGAATCCGCACTTCCGAAAAATGTGCCCATAACTCCTTTAGAATCCGCACTTACAAAAAAGAGGGGGAGGGGGTAAAAGTGTTAACCAGACTGCTGACCAGTCGCCATTCACCACTCGCTACCCACTTTCGTCCCATTGCGGTGGCGGGCCGATGGTGCCAGAATCGACACAACGCGGAAACAGTTCCACCCTTCCCGGTGTCTAAGCCAGTAGAGCGGACACCGGGCATAAAGGCAGCTACAGAATGCCGAACCCGGTCGAAGGTCGAGGCGTTTCGCAGTCGTCAGGTGGGTCGATCGCCTCGCGATCGCACTCAGAAATGATCGCCTCGCGATCGCACTCAGAAATGATCGCTTCGCGATCGCACTCAGAAATGATCGCTTCGCGATCGCACTCAGAAATGATCGCTTCGCGATCGCACCTAGAAATGGCCGCTTCGCGATCGCTCTCGGTGGGTCACGAAGGCTCCCGTTTCGCAGACGAGCCGGAAAGGCCAACAGTGTCCGATTGGGCTGGCGCCCTCTCGTGGGGCCGCGATGAAACCGAACTCGTAACCGAACTGCAAGCCGGTTCGGAAACGGCTTTCGACTGGCTCGTTACCCATTACCACGGACCCGTCTACAACCTCATCCTCAGCATGCTCGGGGATGGTTCGGACGCCGCCGACGGCACCCAGGAAGTTTTCTTGAAAGCGTTCCGCGGCATTCGCAGTTTTCGGCAAGGCAGCTCGTTGAAAACCTGGCTCTATCGCATCGCTATCCGCGAAGCGCTCAATCACAAGCGCTGGTTCAAGCGTCATCTCCAGAAGAATGTTTCCATCGACGCCGAACCCGAAGAAGGGCACAACGCCATCGAGATTGAAGACCTCGGCCCCACGCCGTTCGAGCAGCTCGCCACCCACGAAATTCAAGCGGCCGTGCAGGGCGCGCTCCAACAGGTCCAAGAGGTGTTCCGCGGTGCGGTGATCTTGCGCGACCTGGAAGGGTTGAGCTACGAGGAAATTGCCGAAGTGCTGGAGTGCAGCGTCGGCACGGTTAAGTCGCGCATCTTGCGCGGGCGCCGCGCCCTGAAAGATCTTTTGGAGCCGCTGCTAGTCGACCGCTCTGCGGTCGCACATGCAAATGACCGCTCTGTGGCCACACAAGACGTTGACCGCCGCGAAGCAAAGCATGCCGGCGATGCATCTCACGCGGGCGCGAGCAGGATGCCGCGCCCGGCTTTCGCGCCAGCGTTTGGACCGCACGCAGCTACCGCTTCTGCGCGGAGCAGATTCTCGCGGGAGAGTTCCGCGAGTGAGGATCTCCAATGAAGTGCCACACGGTTCGCACCAAGTTGCCGGGCTATCTGGACGATGCCATCATCGGCGCCGCCCGCGTCGATGAGCGCGTGCATGTTCGCGAGCATCTGGAAGGCTGCGCTTCGTGCCGGGAAGAGCTGCAGCGCTTCCGCAAGTTGTCCGTCCTGTTGTCGCGTATGCCCCGGAGTCTCCCTCCCGCGGATCTTGCAGTGCGCATTCGCGTCGCTGCCGCGCAAGCAACGGCCACAAAAGATATTCCAAGCCGCCTGCGCAGAATGCGCGATCGCGCCGAGATTCTTCTCGACAACGTTTTCCGCCCGCTCACCGTTCCGGCAACCGGCGGATTTTTCTCCGCGATCCTCGTCTTTGTGCTCGTGCTGCAACTGATCGCCCCGGGCATTTCCGTGCGTGCCGTGTCCAACGATGTCCCGCTCGACATTTTGCGCCCCGCCCAACTGCTTACCCTCTCGGACTATCCGCAAGCCTGGGCGCCAGAGAAGCATGATCTCGAGCTCTCCCTGCCGCACGGCCTCCTGCTCGACGTCACCGTCGATCAGCACGGCCAGATGGTCGGCTACCAGATCCTCTCCGGACCCACGAGCATCGATCTGCGTCATCAGCTCGATCAAATGCTGCTCTTTTCCCGCTTCCGTCCCATGCTGAGCTTCGGCCGCCCCACCGCCGGTGGCCACGTCATCCTCAGCTTCAGCGCCGTCCGCGTGCGCGGGTGAGCGTTGCGAGAAAAACTGGGCTGCTCGCCCTTCGCATAGTCTTTGCTCGAACTATCGGTACTCACCTCATCAGGCTTCTCGCTTTGGCTCTTGCGCTCGTTGCGTTATCAGTTGCTCCGTTCGCTGTCTACGCGCATCCGCAAGCGATATCCGCGGAGCGCGCTCTGTTCGACGCCGCCAACCGCGAGCGCATCGCGCAAGGCTTATCGCCGCTCCGTTGGGACGAGTCCCTGGCCACCGCCGCCCGCGAACACGCCCAGCGTCTGGCTCAGCGCAATGTGCTGTCTCATCAACTCCCTGGCGAGCCCCCGCTCGAGGACCGCGCCCGCCAAGCTGGCGCCCGCTATTCCGTCATCGCTGAGAACGTCGCCGAGGGCCCTACGCCGGAAGCGATTCACTCGGGCTGGATGCGCTCTGCACCGCACCGCGCCAATCTCCTCGCCCCGGAGCTCACCTCGGTGGGCATTGCCGTGGCCGGCGCGCCGGAAAGAAAGATCGGGGGACGCGTGCTCTTCGCCGTCGAAGATTTCTCGCTGGCCGTTGTGAATCTGAGTTACGAGGAGCAAGAGAAGCAAGTCGCCGTATTGCTGGCGAAGCGAGGATTGCAACCAGGCGACGCCACGGAGGAAGCGCGGAAGACTTGCGAAATGGATCACGGAGTGGCCGGCAGCCGGGCAACGATGGTGGTGCGCTACGAAGCACCGGACCTCAGCCGCTTACCTGCCAATCTCGAGAAGGAAATTCAGAGTGGTAGTTACCACACAGCGGCGGTGGGAGCTTGCGACCCCGCCGCCGCGAAGGGATCGATGCGGTTTCGCGTCGCGGTTTTGCTTTTCTAGACTGGCGAATCGAATCTCGACCCCGTCCTGTCGCAGGTATAATTTTATAGCGTACTTCGTTTCCTGTTCGGATGGAGTTTGCTGCCGATGCAATTCCCGCCAAAGCTGTTCCCCGTCCTTGTCTTTTCTCCACCGAGTTGAAAAGAACGACGCATCTGCTGGCCAGTGTGATGCGTCGCAGCCGATGTTGACATCATTTCCGCATTATGGCATCATACAAACATGCGGACGACAATTTCTATAGATGATGATGTCTTTCAACTAGTGAAGCGCTATGCGGCCAGCCGGTCGCTGGCGCTTGGAAAAGCGGTATCGGAGCTGGTGCGCCGCGCGTTCACGGTTCCGCGTCCGACGCGTGCGGTTAACGGCGTGCAGGTGTTCGATCTGCCGCCGGAGTCACCGCGGGTGACCACGAAGAAAGTCCTGGAGCTGGATGCCGGGCAGAAATGACGGCCTTCTTGCTAGACGTGAACGTGCTGATTGCGCTGATGTGGCCCGCCCATGAAGGGCACACGGAAGTGCAACGTTGGTTCGGCCAGAAGTCCGGGGAGGGCTGGGCCACCTGCCCGTTCACGCAAGCCGCTTTCGTGAGAATCATTAGCAATCCAGCGTTTTCGCGCGACGCCGTGACACCACAAGAAGCAATGCAAATACTGGGCAGCAATGTGAAGCATACGTCCCACCGGTTCTGGGCGGATGAGATTAGCTTCGTGCAGGCGACCATGCCGTTTGCAAAACGGTTGGAGGGTCACCAGCAGGTGACCGACGCGTATTTGCTGGGGCTGGCGATGCACAAGAGAGGCAGGCTCGCCACGATGGATCGGGGGGTCTTGGCGTTGTTGCCGAACAAGAGCCCGGAACGCGACCTGGTGGCGATACTCTAGCCGCCTCGCGCCGTGCGGTTGTCCAAAAAATTTCAGGAATCCGCGGGAAACACTTGCTCTCCGGGGGGAAGAGGACTTAGACTACTCGCCATGGTTCGCGCCTCTTACTCGTATTGGTTTCGATTTTGGATCCACCCAAATCGGTGGCGAGGGGCGAATCTGTAAGTAACGCAGCAAAACGAGAAACTTCGACCCACTCGCAACCGAGTGGGTTTTTTGTTTTTGGGGCGGCAAAAAATGGAGCGGAGAGGGTTAAGCCATGATTATTTCGATAAAGCTGCACGCTACGCGGC
>JBGOVR010000234.1:0-4757 GCA_041478205.1 Candidatus Acidiferrum sp. | reverse complement strand
GGGGAGCCGCGAGCGAGCGGAGGATTTTTTTCAGGAGACGTGGATACGAGTGCTGGAGCGCGGGCACCAGTACGACGGAAAGTTCAAATTTGAGGCCTGGCTGTTTGCGATTGCGCGGAACCTGGTGATCGATTGGCAGCGGCAGAAGAAAGTGCAGAGCCTGGATGCGCTGACCGATCCGGAACAAGGCGCTCCGATGGAATTTGCGGATGAGGATGATCCGTCGCCGCTGCATCTGGTGCTGAAAGGCGAGAAGGAAGCGACGGTACAGGCTTCGCTAGAGCAGTTGGGGGCGATTTATCGCGAGGTGCTGTTGCTGCGCTTTCAGGAAGAGATGGGGCTGGCGGAGATCGCGGCGGTGCTTGGCGCGCCGATCTCCACGGTGAAGTCTCGGCTCTATCGCGGCCTCGAGGATTTGCGCGGATTGCTCACGGGGAAATCAGAATGAACGGCGAACTTCATCAGCGGGCAGAACGTCTGATCGCGCAGGAACGGGTGGAAGGAATTTCACCGGCGGAGCAGGAGTGGCTCGACCGGCATGTGCAGGAGTGCGCGCCGTGCGCGGAGCTGGCGCGGGCGACCGAGCAATCGCTTCGTTCGCTGCGCGGGCTGAGCGTTCCTCTTCCGCGGGCGCTGGCGAGCCGGACGCAATTTCGCGTGCGGCTGCGCTCGCAGCAATTGCAAGAGCGCGAGCCACGCTGGCGGCTGCTGTGGGTTGTCTGCGGAGCCTCCTGGGCATTGGGAGCGGCCACCGTGCCGTATGTGTGGCACGCGCTCGAATGGCTCGGTCACCGCGCCGGTGTGCCGAATTTTCTCTGGGAAATGGGGTTTGGAGTTTGGTGGGCGCTGCCCGCGATCGTAGCAGCCGTTGTTTTGCTGCTGGAGAACGCCGGGCGGGCTGGGGACACAGATTGGCTAAGGCAGCGCGAGTAACTATCGAACGCGACGCTTTGGAAAGCGTCGCTACACGCAAACGAGTGACAGACTGGAGCGAGAAGAGAAATGGCGGACTATCCACAACGCGTGAGTGATTCCTGGAGCGAGCGGATGCGGCTGATCCGCTTCCGGAGGAAGAAGGAAAACCTCCGTTTTTGGCAGGAGTTCAAGATCGTGCCGCGGTGGCTAGTCTGGACGGTCGTCGTGCTTTTCCTGATCGCGCAAAGCGTCGCGCTCATGCTTAATTTGGAGGGGTTCCGGCGCGGCGGCGAAGTCTTCCCGCCAGAGCTTAGGTCTGACCCTGCGCTGGCGTCTCTGGCTCTGGCCGGAGTTGTGACTTTGGTATCCCTGTTTTTTGCATTCTTCCTATTTCTAGCCGGCTACGTGAATCGCGACGCGCGGCGCCGGGGGATGAGTTCCGGGTTGTGGACCTTCCTGGTGATCGTTCTTTTTCCGGCGTATTTCGCGATCGGCTTCATTATTTATTTTTTGATGCGCGAGCCGTTGCCGTACGACTGCCCGCAGTGCGGATCGACCGTGGGCGCACGCTTCAACTACTGCGCGAACTGCAAATGCAACCTGCATCCGTCTTGCCCGCAGTGCAAGCGCGAGGTCGTGGAGAACGACAAGTATTGCCCGTATTGCGGGCAAGATCTTGCGGCGGCAGCGGGTGCCGACGCGGCGGCGGCGCGGACTTCGACTTAACGCAATCGAACGAAGTCGTGTGTGCGGAAGAGCCGCAGGGCTGCGAGGACTCCGCCCTGCGCTACACGGGTGGGGTGGCGTCGCGGACTTCGCGGATGATTTCGCGGGCCGAGACTTCGTCGGGCGGCATGACGAGAAGCCGCAGGAGGCCCGGCTCAGATCCTTGGCGTCGGACGCCGATGACATTTTCGTGAAGGCAAGCTTCGAGGAGTTCGGCGAGGGCGGCGTCTTCTCCGCTCCAGATTTCGACGGTGGCTGCGGCGGAGTTCCACTTGTGTTCGGGGCGATCCGGCAGGGATGCTGAATCGTCCTCTAAGCCGGGCGCGTCGCTCACGCTCAATCCAAACGGTGCGGACTCGCGAATGTCGGCGAGGAGCTCTTTCGCTTTGGCGGCATCGGAAGCGAACACCCGGACGGCGTATTTAGGCCGCGGCATGCCCAATTCAAAAACCATGTGATCGTTGGTCGGCTGAACGTGATGGCGGATGCCCGCTTCACGCAGCGTGTTGATGACTTCGCTGACCGCCACGGGATCGCCACCACGCCAGACGACTTCGATGCGTTCTTTCCGCTGGCGTTCATCGAGCGGGCGGCCGCGCAGTTCTTCCGCGACGAGGTCAACACCGCAGACGGTGCAGCTCGTGTGGGTGGCGGAGTATTCCGCATCGCATAGCGGGCAGTACTTCATGCTAGTAACGCTCGACGGCGAGGGCTACGGCGTTGCCGCCGCCGAGGCAGAGGGCGGCGATGCCACGCTTGAGGTTGCGGCGCTGCAGCTCGTAGAGCAGCGTGACCAGGATGCGGGCACCGCTGGCGCCGATGGGATGGCCCAGGGCTACCGCGCCGCCGTTGACGTTGACTTTTTCGGGGTTGAGCTTGAGCTGCCGCGTTACGGCGATGGCGGCGACGGCAAAGGCTTCGTTGAGTTCGACGAGATCAACATCTTTGTCGTGATTCCAACCAGTTTTAGCGAGAAGTTTTTCGACGGCGTCTACGGGAGCCATCATCACCCATTTCGGTTCTACCCCGCTGACGGCTTGAGCGACGATGCGCGCCAACGGCTGCTTGCCGAGGCGCTGCGCGTTGCGTTCGCTGGTGACAATGAGGGCAGCGCCGCCGTCGTTGGTGCCGGGGGCGTTGCCTGCGGTCACCGTGCCGTCTTTCTTGAAGGCGGGTTTTAGTTTGGCGAGAGCTTCGAGGCTGGTGTCTTCCCGCGGAGATTCGTCGTACTTGAGGACGACGGGCTCACCCTTTTTCTGCGGGATTTCGATCGGCAGGATTTGTGCTTCGAAGAAACAGGACTTGCGGGCCCGCACGGCCTTCTGGTGGCTTTCGACGGAGAAGCGGTCCTGCTCTTCGCGTGTGATCCCGTATTTTTCGGCAACGAGTTCGCCGGTCAGGCCCATGTGGAAGTCTTCGTAGGCGTCCCAGAGACCGTCGTGAATCATGGAGTCGACAAGTTTTCCGTCGCCGATCCGATAGCCAGTGCGAGCTTGCATGAGGATATACGGGCAGTTGGACATGGATTCCATGCCGCCGGCGACGACGATTTCGGATTCGCCGAGCTGCACGGCTTGTGCCGCCAGTGCCACCGCTTTCAGGCCGGAGCCGCAGACTTTGTTGATGGTCATGGCGGCGACGCGCGGGTCGCAGCCGCCTTTGAGGGCCGCTTGGCGAGCGGGATTTTGGCCCAGGCCGGCTTGGATTACATTGCCGAGGATGGCTTCGTCAATTTGCTTGGCTTCTAGGCCAGCGCGGCGGATGGCTTCGGCTACAACCTTGGCGCCGAGTTCCGTGGCGGAGAAGCCAGCGAGGCCGCCTTGAAATTTTCCGATGGGTGTGCGGACGGCGGAGAGAATGACGGGAGTTTCCATGGGTGCCTCCGAACGAAAGATTCATTATACGAGATGCGGGACACTTAGGCGCTGCGGCGAGAGACAGAAAGAAAAAGAAGGACTAAAGATAACGCGGAGACGCAGAGTTCGCAGAGATTACGCAAAGAAGAGAGAGGGCACGACGGTATCGTGCCCTCCAGGGTGAGTGATTTCGGCGGGCGCCCAGGATGCGCGATACATTAAGCCTTGGCGGCTTCGCCGGGCTGGCCTTCGTCGGCGCTGGGACCATACAAACCCGGCACGGGGATATTCAGCAAGCGAAAGTAGACCCCGAGCTGCGCGCGATGATGGATGAGGTGGTTCATGACGAATCCGCGGATGCAGCCAATGCGCGGCATGGTGAAAATGGTCTGGCCGCCGGCCAGCAGCGTCCAACCCTTCATCAGTTCCTGATCGCTGACGGCAGTGAGCGCGGTGCGGGCTTCCGCGGACTCTTTGTCGAACACCGCGAGCAGGTCCTTGCGATTTTCGATCTTCGGTGGCTCGTACGCGGGTCCACCGACGGGGGCGTAATCCAATTGCTCGGTGTTGATCGTCATGGTGGTCCATCCGGGAAGCGTGGCGATGTGGCTGGCAAGCCAGCCGACGGTGCCGGACTTGTCGTGGGGCTTCCAATTCCACTTGTCTTCAGGAACGCGCTCAAGCGTCTTGCGCGTGTTCTGCATCTCTTGATCGAACTCAGGTAGCATCGATTGGCCGATGGTCATGGTTTCCTCCGGGAGCGAAGTATGGACTAACGCGGTGGGAATTGTAGGCGAACAAAAAGCGAATTGTCAAGCACTTTCCCCTACCACCACCGTTTTGCTTCGACGCAAATGCCGCCCCGGGAGGCTAGCGCGTTTGCAAGCCCCTTGCCTGGCGGGGACCGGCAAGCGCAAAATGCGCCCATGGCACACCATTTCAGCACGTCCTATTTGAAAGATTCCACCGATCTCTTCCGCTATTACAAGAGGCTGGGCGAGCGCGCCATGGAGCAATGTCCCGACGAAGGGCTCTTTGCCACGCTGGACGCCGAATCGAATTCCATCGCGACCATTGTCAAGCACCTCGCCGGAAACATGAGGTCGCGGTGGACGGATTTTCTGACCACGGACGGCGAGAAGCCTGACCGCTACCGGGATACGGAGTTTGAGGAGCCTCCGAAGACGCGTGCGGAGCTGATCGCGCTTTGGGAGCGCGGATGGAAATGTGTGTTTGACGCGCTCGAACCGCTGACCGACG
>JBGOVR010000124.1:0-13988 GCA_041478205.1 Candidatus Acidiferrum sp. | reverse complement strand
TGCCTCGGCCCCTCAGCGGAGCGCTCCGGCTGCTTTCTTAAGAAAAACTTTCTCGAGGGCGCCGTTCCTGGAAACCACGTCCTTCACTTTGGCAAGAACTTGATCGCCAGCCCGCTGACCGTGTCATGCAACGCGTGCGTCATCATTCCGGGACGCATGCTCCTCCGCCTCTGCGCCAGCATCCCAAACATCAATCCATACACCCCGATCACCACCGTGGCTTTCGCTCCCTGATAGATGTGGCCTACGCCGAAGACTACGGCGGAAAGCAACACCCCCGCCGGCACACTCCCCGTCCAGGCGATGAATTGCTTCTGCAAATACCCGCGAAAAATCGTCTCTTCGCAAATACCTGCGGTCAAGGAAACGGCGATCCACAAAACTATTTCTGTCCGGCCTTCCGGCGCGAGGAAACGCACGTTTTGCTTCATGCCTTGGAAGTGCAAGAGATGCGCCACCAAGCCCAACACAATTAAGGCCACGATCCAGAAAGCCAGCGCTATTCCGATGTCGCGGAAGACGTCTTTCGCTCTCGTCCATCTCGCGCCCATCACTTCCAGCAGCGGCGTGTGATGCAAACGCACTCCAACCAAAATGTAAGCCATCAGCAGCCATTCCCACACGATCGTGGTGACGTAAAAGAGCACTCGGCTGGGTTGCTCAACCGCGCGCATACGACCTGCCGAAACGTACATCAGGGATGCTGAGCCAAACAGGATCAGGAGAAAGACAAGGGTGTGAAGCGGACCCGCGACCGGAGTGCGCGGTTTTGCCGTCACTTGCTGGCCTGTTGCAGCGGCTACAGAGTCGATCGGTGCACCTCGGTTGTGCAGATATCGCGTGCCATCAAACGGCAATCCATTCCCCATACAGATACGCGAGATGGAGCAGCTATGTTACGCCGGTTCGTCCTAAGGCCGACGGCGCAAATCCGGCGTTTCCAGCGTTGCCGTTACCTCTTGGCCGCCTGTACTTTGGAGCAGGCGACTTCCATAGGCCTTCTGAGGGACGATGGATCGTTGTTTGGCAGCCATGCAGTTCTGAAGAAGGGTTTTCAGCGGCGACGGGTTCGTACCAGCCGGGGGGCAGGGCGTCGCCTGCTATCGTGAGCAAGTTTCCAGCCGGTGGCTCACAAAAGACCGTACCGGGCAGGGCGTTCGCCCTCGCAAGCTCAAGCGCGTATTTCGATCGGAGCGCTTGATGCGCGGCTTTTTTGAGCCGGTGGAAGCATCCGGGGCGCCAGAAACGCGCCCTGGCAAGCAAGGCTTCCGCTGTGCGACGGCGGAGACAGACTTTGTAAGGTGAATGCGAGGAGCACCCAGTGGAAATGGCTTTGGAGACGCAAACATTGCAAGAATGCGAAACGCCGGCCGAGAACTCGAGCGGAATTTCGCTGCTTGAACTTGCCGAAGTCCTGGACCAGCACAGGATCTGGGTGGAAACCGCCGGCGAGTCCGGCGCGCGAGCCGATTTGTGCGGAGCCAACCTCTCGAAGGCGGACCTAACCGGGATCAATCTGCAAGGTGCGTCACTTCACCGCGCGAATCTGAGCGGCGCGGACCTGTCGATGGCGAATTTGCGCGGAGCCAGCCTGGTGCAGGCCGACATGCACGACACGAATTTGCTGGGAACGGAATTGCGCGGCGCCAATTTGATGGGTGCAAATCTGTACGGTGCCGAGGGCGTGTGGGTTGGGCGCCTGGGCGGAACGAATTTATTTGACGCCATTCTTCCGGAAACGGTCGCGGCGTTCGACAGTTCCAAAGCCATCGCGGACGCCACACAGGTAGCGCGCTGGTTTTATTTCCTGATGCTGGCGGCGAGCGCGATCTGCTGCCTGTTGATCGGATTCACCTCCGATGTGCGGCTGGTGCTGAATGCTTCGGCGATCCCGATACCCCACCTCGGGAACGTGCTGCCACTGTCGGGTTTTTACCTTGGCGGGCCGATTCTGCTGTTCGTGGCGTACTTGCGATTTCATTTTGTGCTGCTGAGGCTGTGGGGAAGCATGGCGGCGCTGCCGGCAACTTTTCAGGACGGCCAAACGCTAGAGAAGGACGGGCCCTGGTACTTGATGGGGATGGTGCGCAGACATTTCCGGTGGACGCGTGATGGCCGCTCCTCGTTTGCGGTTCTGGAGACGCTAGTCTCCACGGCGCTGGCTTATTGGGTGGTTCCGGCGACGCTGCTGGTTTTCTGGCTGCGGTACATCGTGCTGCAAGATTTTCGAGGAACCCTGTTGCAGGCGGTATTGTTGACTCTTTCCATTGCGACCGCAACGAGTGTCCCGACGATTGTGGCACGCGTGCTGAGGCCGGGAGATCTATTGCGGGAAAGCTCGAAGAATCTGTTGCGCGCGGGATTTGGGGCGACACGCGCGGCTTTGGCGGCGGGATGCGTCCTGCTTCTGCTGTCGCTCGGAGTGATTCGCGGATTACCCGCGGAGCGCGAGGCGGCGCCGGATCGTTCGCAGGTGAGCATGCGGCGATGGGCCGCGGACGCTTTTCAATCGGTGGGATACCGGCCATACGCGGACCTGACGGAAACCGTTCTTTCTCCGCCGCCGGCGCGAGGAAACTGGACCGAGGAAGGGCTGGCGACGGTGCAAGGTGCGCACTTGAACCAGGTGGATCTGCGCTTTGCCCGCGCCTATCGCGCGTTTCTGGTGAATGCGCGGTTGTGGCGCGCCAACCTCGAAGGCGCTTACCTTTCCGAAGCCGATTTGCGTGGCGCGAACATGCGCGAAGTGACCTTGAGGGACGCCATTCTGGACCGCGCGCAAATCGGGCACGCCACACTGGTGTCCGTGAACGCCAAGAACGCAAATCTGGCGGCGGCCGATCTGCGGGGCGCCGATCTCTCGTACGGAATCTTTGAAAATGCCATGCTTTCCAACGCCAAGCTGCCGGGAGCCTCGCTCTATGGTGTGAATCTGAGGAACGCGCAGATGCTGCGAACGGATTTGTCTCGCACCGATTTGCGGGATGCCAAGATGGAGCAAAGCCTCTTGTCCTTCGCGAATTTGCAGGGCGCGGATTTATCTTCCGCGAAGCTCACGCAGTCAAATATGAGCGGCGCGCAGCTAAACGGAACGATTCTGCTGGACGCGGATTTGAGGAATGCGGACTTGCGCGGAGCCTCGCTGAGCGGCGCAGTCCTTCGCGGCGCAGATATTACCGGTGCGAACCTCGCCGGTGCCGACTTGCGAGAAGCCGTCGGAGTGCTGCCCGCGCAAATTTGCTCCGCCCACTGGCGCGGCGCGGTGCTCGAAGCCGACATGCTGGCGGCAGTGCAGTCGCAGTGCCCCGCGCAGTAGTCAGATGACTGACGCCGTCGTTTACCTCAAGATCCTAAGGCTATTTTCTCCTGTAACCCGCACCGCCAGGAGAGATTCACTCGGTGTGAATCTCTTCTTTCCCGCTTTGGTCACAAGCACTTGCATGCCGCTACGGATTGCGGCATAGTAGGTAATATCACTACTTTGGAGGCGGCATGGAGAAGAGCGTATCGGCGGCGGACGCGAACCGCAAATTCTCCGAACTCTTGCGAGGCGTGCGCAAGGGCCGGAGCTACGTCGTCACCTCGCATGGCGAGCCCGTGGCGAAGTTGGTGCCCGCAGGGCAGGATGCGCGCATCTTGGCGGGAGCGCGTTTGTCGCTCCTGGCTCGTCTGAAAGCGCAGCGTGCCGTCCAAGGCGCCAAGGCGCGCAGGCGCTGGACCCGCGATGACCTTTACGAGGACGATAAGTGAGGGTGGCGCTGGACACGAATGTCCTGGCGTACGCGGAAGGCGTCAACGGCGCGGAGAGGAAAGCAGACGCGCTCGATCTGATCCAGCGGTTGCCCGCCGACGCCACTTTGCTCCCCGTGCAGACCCTCGGCGAGCTATTCCAGCTTCTGGTGCGAAAGGTGCATCGCACGCCCGCCCAAGCCCGTGCCGCGATTCTGGGCTGGCGCGATTCCTTCCCGCTGATCGAGACTTCCGAGGCCGTAATCTTGGGCGCAGCGGAACTTGCTGCCACCCATCGTTTCAGCTTCTGGGACGGCGTCGTCCTCGCATCTGCCGCTGAAGGCGGCTGCCGCCTGCTCGTCTCGGAAGATCTGCAAGAAGGCTTCACTTGGAACGGCGTCACCGTAACCAATCCCTTCGGTGCGTCCCCTCATCCACTGCTCGCAGACTTGCTGCAGTGAAACGCGAATCTTTCAATTTTGCGTCTTTCGTTGGCGCCCGCTGTATGCTTTTCGGGCCGGCGAAAGATCTTCAAGCGAAGCGAGCGTGAACGCGCCGCCGTTCCTGCCAGCCAACCGGCTTGGCATAACGGTTTGACACCGGCGGAAAGTCCGTTGCGTCAAATGATTGGGGAGAAGATTTGAAACGGTTGCCGCCCTGAAACGCCAAGCGAATTGGCTAACCCACCCATGAAGTACGCCCTCACACGCATTCTGCAGATCTATAGCTTGACCCTTCTTCTTTTTTTCTCTGCATCCGCCTGGGCCGGCGCTGGAGGCAGCATTTCCGGCACGATAAAAGATCGCAGCGGCGCGGTGATCCCGGACGTCGCCGTTATTGTTCGCAACGTCGACACGGGTGTGGAAAGAACTTCCAGCACAAATGGCGATGGCTTCTTTGCGTTCACCGTCATTCCCGTGGGGCGCTATGAGATCGCAGTCAGCCACGCTGGATTCAAGCCGTATAAGCGCACCGGCTTGGTCATCGACGTGGACACGGCCCTGAAGGTGGATGTGCCCCTGGAGGTCGGCGAGCAGT
The DNA here is from genome assembly GCA_041478205.1 of Candidatus Acidiferrum sp. Lineage (GTDB taxonomy): Bacteria > Acidobacteriota > Terriglobia > Acidiferrales > UBA7541 > Acidiferrum. The sequence goes on along the minus strand of JBGOVR010000124.1, from coordinate 9,221 downwards.
CCGAGCAAGTAACGGTTTTGGACACGGCGGTGCACATCGAGATCGCCAGCGCCGAGATGGGCGAAGTGATCGCGGGCAAGGTGATCACCGCGGTGGCCCTCAACGGCCGCAGTTACACCGACCTTTTGGCGCTTCAGCCGGGAATCGTGCCGATGTCGACGCAAGAGCCCGACTCGATCGTCATGGCGGGCGCTTCGGTGGCCATCGCTCCCTCCGGCGGTCTGAACCCCGGCAACCAATCCATCAGCGGCCAGCGCGAAGACGCCAACGGCTTCCTGATCAACGGTGGAGACGTCAAGGAAGAGATGAACGGCGGCACCGCCATCGTGCCCAATCTCGATTCGATCGCTGAGTTCCGAATCTTGACTAACAACTTCGATGCGGAGTACGGCAACTATAGCGGCGGCATCGTGAACGTGGTGACCAAATCCGGGGGCAACCAGCTGCATGGCACGGCCTTCGAATTTCTGCGCAACACCGCTCTCGATGCGAAAAATTTCTTTTCTCCGGAGCGTGGTTTCTACCGGCAAAACCAGTTCGGCGGCACCGTGGGCGGACCCATCCAGAAGAGCAAAGTGTTCTTCTTCGCCGACTATCAGGGAACCCGGACGAACCAGGGCCTCGACACCGGGCTGATCTCCGTTCCTTCGCGTACCGACCGGACGGGCAATCTCAGCGACCTTGCCGGCTCTCTTACGGGCTCGGTGGCCGGCCCGTATCTCGCCAATCTTCTCTCGCAGAAACTGGGCTACCCGGTTTCCGCCAACGAGCGGTACTACACGCCGGGTTGCACCGCGAGCACGCAATGCGTTTTTCCCAATGCGGTGATTCCGGAGAGTGCTTGGTCGACGCCCGCGAAGAATCTCCTGCAATACATCCCGACGCCAAATCTCGGGAACGCCACTTTTTCCACCGGCTCGTTTGGAGAGAAGGTGCGCGACGACAAAGCCAGTTTTCGCGCCGACGCCAACAGTGCGCGCTGGGGCCAGCTCTCTGCATACTATTTCTTCGACGACTATTTCGTGAACAATCCTTACCCCACCGGGCAAGGCGGCGCCAGCGTTCCGGGCTTCAACGGGCTGAATCTGGGGCGCGCGCAACTCATCAATGTGGGCCAGACAAAAACATTTGGCGCCGCCACGGTGAACGAGCTGCGCCTGAGTTACATGCGCAATGCCAACAACGTGGGCCAGCCTGCCGGCGGCGTGGGCCCGAGTCTCGCTTCGCAAGGTTTTGTCACCGGACTGGGCTCCGCAGGCATTGTTCCGCTGGCACCGCAGATCGAGGGGATTGAGAATGTTCGCCTCAACTCCTTTGTGATCGGAACTCCGATCACGAACTTGGCGCAGGCGAACAATACTTTTTCGGCGAGCGACAATTTCTCAAGGGTGATCGGCCGCCACGCCATCAAGGTAGGAGCGGGGCTGAGCTTCGAACAGGTCAACGTCAATCCCGATGCTACGTTCAATGGATCATTTCTTTTCGCGGGTTCGGAAACCGGCTTGGACTTCGCGGACTTTCTGATTGGCGTGGCCAGCAACTACAACCAGGCGGATTCGCAGACCTACTACGGGCGCCACAAGTATGCCGGAGCTTTTGCGCAGGATAGCTGGCGAATGAAACCTAATCTCACGATGAACTACGGATTGCGCTGGGACTTGCTGCAATATTGGTCGGAAAAATACAACCAGGTTCCGACTTTTATTTTGGGCGAGCAATCTAAAGTTTACCCGACGGCTCCGACGAGTCTTGTTTATCCGGGTGACCCGGGAGTCCCCAATACGTTGGTGCCGGAGCGCAGCCGTTTTTCTCCGCGGCTAGGTTTAACGTATTCGCCCAACAAGGCGGATGGAATTCTGGGCAAGATCATCGGCGGCCCGGGAAAAACGAGCATTCGAGCGGGTTACGGAATGTTTTATTCCGTGATTGAAGGCAATACGATCGCCATCGACGAGCCGCAACCCCCTTACGGCCTCAGCTACACCAGTCCGGGCCCACCGCTCTTCGCAACGCCCTTCATTACTGCGGCGAATGGCGCGGTCCACGTCCAGCCGTTTCCGCTGACGTTTCCGCCGCTCAATGCTTCCGCGAGCCACGCTAACTCGATCATCGATTTCTCTCCGTTTCTGCCGCAAGCCGGAATGACCGCGCCGCCCCCCGGAAACACCTATCCGTACAACGAGAATTATTTTCTGTCGGTCGAGCGCCAGTTGAGCGGAGACACGGTGTTGAGCTTGAGTTATGTCGGCTCGCAAGCTCATCACCTGCTGGTGGTTTATTCCGCCAACCCCGGCAAGCCGGCTCTTTGTCTGGCATTGAGCCAGCCCAGCGCGGTAGCCCCGGGATCGCCTACTTGCGGGCCATTCGGCGAAGACACGACATACCTAACCGCTGCTGGCCAGATTGTGCAAGGCACGCGCGGACCTCTCGGGCCGGCCTTCGCCAACGACGATTACGACGCGAGCATCGGCAATTCGAATTACAATTCGTTGCAAGCCAACCTTCGACATTCCGGCAGTCGCCTCAATTTCGCGATCGGATACACTTTCAGCAAATCGATCGACCAGGCATCGAGCATTTCCGATCCCGTCAATCCTTATAATTTCAGCGCAACCCGCGCGCTTTCGGCCTTCGATCTGACGCACAACCTGGTCGCCACCTACGACTATCAGCTTCCGCTGGAACGTCTCTTCCCTGGACGAACGAAACTCTTGACGGAAGGCTGGGCCTTGTCCGGAATAACCCGCGCCAGTTCCGGTTTCCCTGTGACCATCTCGAGCGACACCGACCGCTCCCTGATGGGAAGCCTGCCCAACGGCGTGAATAACAAGAGTCTCGACCTGCCGGACTTTACGGCCGGTTCCCTAAACCTTAACGGCAACGGCAATCCGCGGAAGGGGCTGCCCTATTTCAATACTTCGCTGTTTAGCCCTAACGCTCTGGGGACTCCGGGCAATGCGTCGCGCCGCTCTTTCTACGGCCCTGGAATGTTCAACACGGATCTCGCGCTGCGGAAATCCTTCCGTTTTTCCGAATCAAAATCGCTGGAGTTCCGCCTGGAAACCTTCAACATCTTCAACCACACGCAGTTTTTCGGTCCAGCCGCGGTTAATGGCGACATTTCCAGCGCCCAGTTCGGCCAAGTAGTAAAAGCCGTCCCACCTCGGCTCATGCAGCTCGCCCTCAAGTTCGCATTTTGAGCGGAGCCGAAGACTTCTGACCCGTGATGCGCCGTTGCCTGAGAAAGCGAGACGGTATAGTCTCGCGTGCGCGGTCGCACGCTTGGTGTCTGAGAAGAAGAAATCGAAGGGAGAATAAATGACCAAGTTTCTGGAATCGGATGGAACTGCGCCGGAGTTTGGGAGAAGCGTGGGCAGGCGAGTGTTCTTGGAGAGTGCGGCCGTGGGTGCGGCGGCGCTGGCTTTGCCAAAATGGGCGCGGGGTGCCGCGAGTGATCTTGATGCGATTCGCGCGGAAATTGAAAAGCGACACGATGAGTCCGTGCAGCGCTTGCAGAACTGGATCCGGCAGCCATCGATCGCCGCGGAAAATCGTGGGATGAACGAGGGTTGCGAACTCACGATGGGGATGCTGCGGGATGCGGGATTTCAACAGGTCACGAAAGTGCCGACGGACGGCCAGCCGGGAATCTTTGCGACACTCGACGCCGGGGCGCCGCGCACTTTCGGCCTTTATTTCATGTACGACGTGAAGCAGGCGGATCCGGCGGAGTGGTCGTCGCCGCCATTTGAAGCCGCGCTTGTGGACAAGCCCGGGCTGGGCAAGGTGGTGCCCACGTCGAATTTTTGTACGAGCTGGCAGCGACCGGCTAAGGACAACCAAGGCGAGGGGCGCAAGATTGACACTCTCGTAGTGAGCACGTAGAATGGTGCTGCACGTTAAAGTGTGCTTGACATGAAAGCGAATATTACGCTGAAGCTGGACAAGGAACTCTTGCGCGAGGCGCGGATACTGGCCGCCGAAGAGGGCACCTCGATCAGCGCGCTGCTCGCCGCCAAACTGGAAGAGGCGGTGCACAAGCGCCGGGACTACGCGCGCGCCAAGAAGCGAGCCTTGGCCATCCTGCACACGGGCTTGGATTTGGGCGGGCACCCGTTGTCGCGTGACGAGCTCCATGAGCGATAAGTGCTTCGTCGATACGAACATACTGTTTTACGCACACGATCGGGAATCAGGTCTCAAGCATGATCGGGCCAAGCGGCTCGTTCAGGAGTTATGGGATTCCGGCACCGGAGTGTTGAGCACGCAGGTTCTGCAGGAGTTCTGCGTCAGTGTGCGGCGCCTCGCTGCGAAGTTGCCGGTGGAGGAAGTGCGGCGATTGCTCCAAGACCTCCTCAGTTGGGAGATCGTTGTGAATACGGGTCAGTCGGTCCTCGGGGCGCTAGAAATTGAGGCGCGGTATAAAATTTCGTTTTGGGATGCGCTGATCGTTCATGCGGCGCAAGCATCGGGAGCGGATGTTCTGTACTCCGAGGATCTGAACGATGGCCAAGTATATGGCTCGGTTCGGGTTGTGAACCCGTTGCGCGGCTAGAGCAGCGAATAAGCGCCTCGTCTTCTTCTCGTTTTTCCTGTCGTAGTTGTTTCTCGAACATTCTTGCTGTGCCAGACGACCAAGACCGATTCTTCTTGGTGACCCCTAGACGATCTCGCTTGAACCAGATCTTAGTTTGGGTAGGGAGCGCCGGAGCGGACGATGCGGATGCGATGATCGGTGAATGGGGCGTGCATGCTGGGGAGTTCGACTTGGGGCATGTGGCAGGTGACGCAGTTGTTTGTACTTACCAGACAGGCGGCGCCGGGATGATCGCGCGTGGGTTTTGCACTCGCGCTGGCAACGTGACAGGACAAACATTTCTGATCGTATGAGGCGGCGTCGCGAACGAGTTGTTGATGCGGGTTGTGGCAAGCGGCGCAGGTGAGGCGGGCATCGCCCTGGCGCCAGCACCGGCTGTTTTCCAGGCGATAGGGCTGGAAGCGCGCGTTGATGACTCCGGTGGTGCCGGCCTGAATGACGTCGGCCCAGGTGCGATGGCAGGCGCCGCAGAAATCGACGGAAGCGACGGGACTCAGATGGCTCGGATTCAGAATGGCGCGACGGCCGTTTTCGATTTTTCCAGACTTCATGGCCGTTACATGTTTGACTCCGGGGCCGTGACAGGCCTCGCAAGTGATTCCGGGTATCAGGTGAGCAAGATCGAAGCGATTGCTGGTGGTAGAAGCGGTGGTGTGGCAGGCGAAGCAGCGGCGCGTTTCGTCGGCGTCCATTGGGCGGCCCAGAGCGGACTCGAGGTCGTCGGGCGTGGTGATGTCGTGTCCCGTGGTGATGTCGAGGCCCTGCAGCATTTTGTAGAAGCTGAGGCGGCTTTCGTAGAAGGCGGCGTTGCGCTGGTAGACGTAGGTCTGGCCCTTGTGTCCGAGGCCGAAGGCCCAGAAGATGTTGGTGGAGCGCGAATTGGAGCCATCGGTGACGGAATAGGTGACCGTCGCGGCGTCACGCGAGAGCTCGTAACGGTAGGGCGCAAATAGGGCAGTCAAAGGATCGCGGGCCTGGAGGATTTGGGAATAGGCGGCGGGAGCGGAGGTTTGCGCCATCGGCGTGGTGATGTAGGCGATCGCTTGCTTTTCGTGGCACTTAGCACATTCGGCGGTGCCGACGAAATCTGAGCGAGGGGCGGTGCCTTTGGTCGGCCACCAGCCGGGTGACTGCACGCGATCGTCGGTGGCCATGGAGATTTCCGAGGGAGCAGGGGACTGTGCGCCAATCTGCACGGAGAGAATGAGAAACACCGTGAGCAGAGAAACGAACATGAAGCACAGGACGCGATGTCGGCGATAAGTCATGCTTTGCCTAGACGGCTTTGGCCGAATCTCTCACAGGGGTTGGATTTTTGGAAGGGACTACCCTTGGCCAAAGACTTTCCCTGAAGAGGCGAGCCCTGCTCAAACTCCGATGATTTCGCCTGAGTCATCCACATCGATCGATGCCGTGCGGGAGACCTTGGGGAGGCCCGGCATCAGCATGATGTTGCCGGAAATTACCACGACAAATCCCGCGCCGGCCGAGAGCGACGCATCGGTCACACGCAAAGTCCAGCCCGTTGGGGCACCCAGGACTTTGGGATCGTCCGTGAAGGAATACTGAGTCTTGGCAATGCAAACGGGGAGTTTCTGGTAGCCCCATTCCGAGAACTGCCGCAGCTTTGCCTTGGCCCGATCGCTGAAGCTGACGTCACCGGCTCCATAAATTTTCCGCGCGACCTTCTGAACCTTTTCGACGATCGGCTCCTCCAGATCGTATGCCGGCCGCACCACCGGAGTGGGGTTTTTGGCGATGAGGTCAACCACCTTTTCCGCGAGTTCTTTTGCTCCCGGACCGCCTTTCGTAAAGGCCTCCGAGAGCGCAGTGGGTATTCCATGTTCCGCGCAATAATCCTGCAGGCGCTGGAGGTCCAGATCGGTGTCGTTCGGGAAGCGGTTGATCGCCGCGATCGTTGGGACTCCAAACCCTTTGAGGTTGTCGATGTGTTTCCCCAGATTCGGCAGCCCCCGCTCTAGCTGGCCTGCGCCTTGATTGCGGATACTCTGCAGGGTAGTGACAAGAACCGCGGCCGAGGGTGTGATGCCGGATTGGCGCATCACAATATCAATATATTTTTCAGCTCCAAGGTCAGCTGCAAACCCCGCTTCATTCACAACGTAGTCGGCAAGCTGCATTGCCATCTGCTGACAGATAACGCTGCTGGTTCCATGGGCGATATTGCCAAAGGGTCCGGCGTGCACGAAGGCCGGAGTGCCGTCGGTGGTCTGGACCAGATTTGGAAGAATGGCCTCCGCGAGCAGCGCCATCATCGCGCCAGTGGCTTGGAGATCCCGCGCCCGCACGGGGTGTCCCTCGCGGGTCACACCAACGACAATGGAGTCCAGCCGCAGCCGCAGATCCTTCAGGTCCTTGGCCAGCGCCACAATGGCCATGATCTCCGAAGCGGCGGTGATCACGAATCCCGTCTTGCGCCCGGCGCCGTCCTTCTTGCCGTCCAGCGAAAGCGCGATCCGCCGCAAGACGCGATCGTTCATGTCCATGGTGCGCGGCCACGAAATTTGCTCCGGGTCGAGATGCAAGTCGTTGCCGTGGAAAAGATGCGCATCCAGGAGCGCCGCGAGGAGATTGTGCGCGGAAGAGATAGCGTGAAAGTCCCCATGAAAATGAAGATTGATCTTGGCGCTCGGCTCAATCCGCGAGAGCCCGCCGCCAGCCGCGCCACCCTTCATGCCGAATACCGGGCCGAGCGAAGGCTCCCGCGAGGTGATGACCACTTTCTTCCCGAGCAGCGCGAGCCCCTGGGTCAGCCCGATGGCGGTGACGGTCTTGCCCTCCCCGGAGGCAGTCGGAGTTGTCGCCGTCACGAGGATCAATTTTCCGCGTCGTTGGTACGCGGGATCGGCGAGGAGCTCCAGGCGGACCTTGGCGCCATAGGGCCCAACGGGTTCAAGGTATTTTTCTGGAATTTCGAGTTTGCGGGCGACCGCCTGAATGGGAAGAAGCGTCTTGTGCATGATGGCAGGGAGTTGTGATCAGAGAGTTGAGTTCCGCATGGCAGGGTACCACACCAGTGTATCTCTTCTTCCTTGCTTGCGGTGGCGTGCGGCGAGCATAAGTTGACAAAGAGTACAAAGACGTAGCGGCACGACCGTTGTTGGCCCCAAACACTTCCAGGCGGCTCTGACAGCGAAAGGCGGGGCCTAAAACGCCGGCGCGCAGGCCCTCGGCAGTCGGGACATGCGTTCGTGGGCTAGAGGCGGCGAAGGAAATCAAGCATGGCGGCGTTGACTGCTTGGGGGCGTTCTTGCTGGGTCCAGTGGCCGCAGCCGGGGAGCAGGAGGGTGGCGCGGAGTTGCGTCGCAAAGTTTGACAGATTGGCGATGAGCTGGTCCATGCCACGAAAGGCCAGGACGAGATCGCGGTCGCCAGCGATGTAGAGTGCGGGGACTTTTACCTGCGCGCCGGCGAAGGGCGCCAAGAGCTCCCAACTGCGGTCGATGTTGCGATACCAGTTCAGACCGCCGCGAAATCCCGTGCGTGTAAATTCCTTGACGTAGAAATCCACGTCGGCGCCGGTGAGCCAAGGGGGTAGTGACGCGGGATTTATCGTGCCCGTGAGGAAACCACCTTGGCGCGGGACCATACCGGTTTCACCGCCGAGTGTTCCGGTATTCTCGCGACGCGGGGCATGCCCGGAACCCGAATAGAGCAGGCTGCGGATGGTCAGCCGGACGTCGCGCTCGAACTCCGCCTCGGCGACGCCTGGAGATTGGAAGTAGAGCTGATAGAAGAGCGCATCGTCGTTCTGAGACATGATGCTGGTAGGACGGAACGGGAGCCACGGCCAGAACGGCACGCTCAAGCCGATCACGCCGTGGAAGCGCTCGGGGCGGAGAAGCGCGGAAGACCACGCGACGGGGGCGCCCCAGTCGTGGCCGGCAATCACAGCTTTGTCGGAGCCTAACGCGTCCAGCAGGCCAACCATGTCGCCAACCAAATGGAGGAGCGTGTACTGATCGATTTCCTGCGGTCGGTCGGTCTCGCCATAGCCTCGCATGTCCGGCGCGACCGCGCGGAAGCCGGCTTCCGCGAGCGCCTGCAACTGATGGCGCCAGGAGTACCAAGACTCGGGAAAACCGTGGCACAGGAGCACTAGCGGACCCGCGCCGCATTCCGCGATGTGCATGCGGATGCCGTTGGTTTCGATGACGCGATGCTTTACTTCGTTCATTGGGCCTCCAAGATCGAGGAAGGATTACGCCTCGGCGATCACCGCTTCTACGCGCCGCACAAGCTCGGGATCGCGATAAGCGCTTTGTGGTTTGAGGAGGTGCTGAACCTCGACGAGCACCTTTTGGGCAGGCGCACGTACGTTGGTGTTGCAGGCGCCAAGAGTCGGGGCTTGTTAGCGTTCTTCGTCGCCGAAGAGTTTGATGTCGGCGGGGCCTTCTTTGAGGGGGCCGCGGGTGCGGCCTTGGACCTGTTCGCGGATTTGCTCGACGATGTCGGGGTTGGCAAGGGTGGTGATGTCGCCGGTATCCATGTGATTGGAAATGGCGGCGAGGACGCGGCGCATGATTTTGCCGGAGCGCGTTTTGGGCATGTCGGGGACGATGTGGATGGTCTTGGGGCGGGCGATTTTGCCGATCATGGTTTC
>JBGOVR010000048.1:0-29848 GCA_041478205.1 Candidatus Acidiferrum sp. | reverse complement strand
GTCACCATTCAGGATGAGACCAGGCAGGACCGCAGCGTGGTGACGAACATTTACACGAATTTTCAGTTGATGGAAGGCGCGTACACGCCGTTGCAGATCACCAGCGACCGCGACGGCCGCCGCGTCAATCAGGTCTTCTTCACCTTCTGCAAGTACAATCCCGGCTTTCCCGACGATTTCTTCACCAAGGCCGCGCTCGAAAAGCGCTTCTCCGAAGTCGGCAGCAAGAAGTACAAAGAAGAGAAGAAGAAAGAAAAGGAAGAGAACTAGCGTACTCGCCGGCGGCGGTCTTTTCGCGATCGCCCAGGTGATTCCACATCTTTCGAGTGCCGGCTCGAGTTCGATGGCCTGCGAAAACTCCCCGCGCTATAATGTTTGGATGCCCATGAGCGAGAAGAGCGTGCAGATGCATGGCACCACCGTGTTGTGCGTACGCAAGGACAGCAAGGTCGTGCTCATTGCCGATGGCCAGGTGACCATGGGCGATCACGTGATGAAGCACACCGCGCGCAAGACGCGCCGCCTGTTCAACGACAAGGTCGTTGCCGGCTTTGCGGGTTCGACCGCGGACGCCATTTCGCTGTTCGAACGCTTCGAGGGGAAGCTGCAGGAACATTCCGGTAATCTGCAAAAGGCCTCCGTGGAGCTGGCGAAAGAGTGGCGGAAGGATCGCGCTCTGCGCCACCTGGAAGCGCTGCTGATCGTTGCCGATAGCAAGGCCACGTTCGTGCTATCGGGGAACGGCGACGTGATCGAGCCCGACGACGGCATGTGCGCCATCGGCTCCGGCGGCACCTACGCGCTGGCGGCGGCGCGCGCATTGTTCAAACATTCGAAGCTCAGCATTAAGGAACTGGGGCTGGAGGCCATGCGCATCGCCAGCGAGATTTGCATTTATACCAACGAGAACTTTACCGTCGAAGAGCTGTAGCTGGGCGGGAACTTTCGGTCGGCTCCGTTTCCGCATCTTAGGTAAGATGGAAGTCAGGATTCACGAGCAGTCGAGGGGACGAGAGAAAGACTGATGCCAAGCAAGTCCGATAAAGAAATAGTTTACGTGCCGGGCGGCAACGGCGCCGCTGCGCCCGCCGAGACCCAGGAATTGCTTCCCGCTCTGGATGACATGACGCCGCGCGAGATCGTGGCGGAGCTCGACAAATATATCGTCGGGCAGAACGCGGCGAAGCGCGCCGTTGCGGTGGCGTTGCGCAACCGTGTCCGCCGTCAAAAGTTGCCTCCTGAAATCGCCGAAGACGTTCTTCCCAAGAACATCTTGATGATTGGCCCCACCGGCGTCGGCAAGACGGAAATTGCCCGCCGCCTCGCGCGGCTTGCTGGTTGTCCTTTTGTGAAGGTCGAAGCTTCCAAGTACACCGAAGTTGGCTACGTTGGACGCGACGTGGAATCGATGGTGCGCGACCTCGTGGAGACCTCCATCGACATGGTCCGCGAAGAAAAGCTAGACGAAGTCGCCGACCGCGCCGAACAGACCGCGGAAGAGCGCGTCATCGATCTGCTGTTGCCGCCTTCTCCGCCGCCGGCGCCTGGCACGACGGAAGCGGACGCCGCGCAGGCGCGCGAGCAGACCCAACGCACCCGCGAAAAACTTCGCGCGCAGCTCCGCGAAGGCAAGCTCGATCAGCGCATGGTGGATATCGAAGTGCGCGAGCGCGCCATGCCCTCGTTCGAAATCATCTCCAACCAGGGCGTCGAGGAGATGGACGTCAATCTCAAGGACATGCTCTCCGGCATGTTTGGCCAGCAGAAAAAGAAACGCAAGATGAGCGTGGCCGACGCCTTCGAATATTTGATCCAAGAAGAAGAGAACAAGCTCCTGGACATGGACCAGGTCACGCGCGTGGCCGTCGAGCGCGCCGAGCAGATGGGCATTATTTTCATCGACGAGATCGACAAGGTCGCCGGGCGCGAATCCGGCCACGGCCCCGACGTTTCCCGCGAAGGCGTGCAGCGCGACATTCTTCCGATCATCGAAGGCACCACCGTCAACACGCGCTACGGCATGATCCGCACGGACCACATCCTCTTCATCGCCGCTGGCGCCTTCCACGTCACCAAGCCCTCGGACTTGATTCCGGAGCTGCAAGGGCGCTTGCCGATCCGCGTCGAGCTGCAATCGCTCAAGGAAGAAGATTTCGTCCGCATTCTGACCGAGCCGAAAAACGCGCTGATCAAACAGTACGTCGCGCTACTGGAAACCGAAGGCGTGAAGCTGAACTTCACCGAAGATGCCGTCGAAGCCATCGCGAAATTTGCCACCAGCGTCAACGAGCAAACCGAAAACATCGGCGCGCGCCGCCTGCACACCATCCTGGAAAAAGTTCTCGAAGAGCTTTCTTTCGAAGCACCCGATCTGAAGAAGAAAAACGTGAAAGTGGATTCGGCCTACGTCCACAAGCAGCTTGCCGACATCGTCAAGAACCAGGATTTGAGCCGCTACATTCTCTAAGTTCCGACATCCGAAGATGGAAAAGCGAAATTCGCGGCGTCCCTCGGCGCAGAGGTGCAATCGACCCGGGTTTTCGCGTTTCGCGTTTCTATTTTCGATCTTTGTCCTGGCCAGTGGCTGTGGCGCGCCGGGCGAACCTACCGCGCCTTCGCCGCCCGTCCCCACAGCGATCGGCGATCTGAGCGCGCAGCAAGCCGGCGACGGTGTGCAGCTCACCTTTACGATACCGACGAAGACCATTCGTGGCGAGCGCCTGGCCGAGCCGCCCTCCGTCGAAATCCTTCGCGGCGCGCTGAAGCCCGACGGCTCCGCCGACACAAAATCTTTCCACGTCGTCTACACGATTCCCGGCGCGCTCGTGAACAATTATCGAGCCGAAGACCACATTCGATTCGTCGATCCCATCGCGCCAGAGGAAACTCGCGCCCACCCTGGCGGCGCGCTCGTTTATCGCGTACGCACACGCGCCTCAAAAAAACGCGCCTCTCCCGATTCGAACAGTGTCACCGTCAGGGTCTTCCCTGTGCCGGAGCGTATCGCCTCCGTCCAAGCCAAGGTCACCGAAACCGCTATCGAGCTGAGCTGGGCTGCGCCCACACGGACATCCGGGGGCGATCCTCCGACTACTCTCCCTGAGTATCACATCTATCGTGGTGCGCTCGACCCGCGCGCTCCTAACGCCGCGACGACAGATATTCCTCGCGACAAATGGATTCCCCCTCTCGCGCTCCTCGGTCGTTCGGACACCACTCGTTTCCGCGACACTCAATTCGATTTTGGCAAGACCTATGTATATATCGTTCGCGGCGCCGCAGAAGGCGCTGGGAATTTGCTCGAGTCGGATGACTCTGATCCCACGGTAGTAACTGCCGCGGACACTTTCCCGCCCTCCGTTCCGCAAAGCTTGGTCGCCGCTCTGATTGCCGGCGGCGCTCCCGGCTCACCCGAGGTCGACCTGTCATGGTCGATAAACATCGAAGCCGACTTGGCTGGTTATCGCGTCTACCGCAGCCAGCGGCAAGATGCCAAGGGCGAGCTTCTGACCCCGGACCCGTTGCTCTCGCCCGCCTATCGTGATACCTCTGTACAGCCTGGCCATCATTACTGGTATAGTGTCACCGCCGTCGACCGCACCGGCAACGAAAGCGCAACTAGCGCACCCGTGGCCCTCGACGTCGCGCAACCTTCTTCGTAACTCCGGGTTTAGTGATTGCATGGAACTTGGAAGCCCAGTCGTTTTGTCGGTCAGTGTTCATCTGCCCGGTTATAGATCGACCCGCGTTTTCCGGAACGCGGCCGTTCGCATTGGCATCTATGCCGGTGTTGGCCTCGCTCTGGTCTTTACGGCCTGGCTGTTTGTCGCCAATCGTGTCCCCGCGTTTGAGAACCTCGCCCTCGAGCGCAATCTTGTGGCTGCGGTAACGCTCTCTCTTCTCGCCCTCGTGCCAGTCCTTCGTTTTTTGCGGCTGCCCGGCCACCTGCTGGCGTCGGGTTTCATCGCTTGGACTATTCTCACCCTCACTTACAGCGGGCTATGCATGCATTTCCGGGCTCTTAGTGACCGCTACAGCGCTCCTCAAGTCTTCATCCTTGGCGCCGTGGTTTACATGATATTTGCAACCCTCTCGTGGATCGGCACGTGCCTCTGGAGAGCGCGAGAATCGCACGTTTCTCAGTCCAAACCATCACCCGGGCTACATCCTAGATGAAATTTTGCCGGTTTCTTCCGCTCGATGCCTCGCTGCAATCTACCTCGCCTCTCTACGGCCTACTTGAGGGAGAAGAGATTCGCGAAATTTCCGGCGTGCTGTGGGGACCATGGTCCCGCGCGTCTCGCACCTGGCGGCACGCTGACGTGCGCCTCCTCGCTCCTGTCGAACCGGGCAAGGTTGTCTGCGTCGGCCGGAACTATGCTGCCCACGCCGCCGAGCGCGGCCACGAAGTGCCCAAAGAGCCGCTGATTTTCCTCAAACCTTCGTCGTCCATCGTGGGTCCCGGCGACCCGATCGTCCTCACGCGCTACTCTCAGCACGTGGAGCACGAAGGCGAGCTGGCCCTGGTGATCGGCCGCCGCTGTTCGCACCTCCGCGACACCGACGATGCGCTCTCGCACGTGCTCGGCTACACGTGTCTCAATGATGTGAGTGCCCGCGACATTCAGAAAAGCGACGGCCAGTTTGCTCGCGCCAAGGGCTTCGACACCTTCTGCCCCATCGGCCCGCACATTGAAACCCATATCGATCCTGCGGACGTTCTCGTCGAAACCCACGTCAACGGCGCGCTCCGCCAATCTGGTAGTACTTCGCAAATGGTTTATCCCTGCGCGTTTCTTGTCCGCTGGATCTCGCGGATGATGACCCTGTATCCCGGCGACGTGATCGCCACCGGCACTCCAGCCGGCGTGGGTGCGCTCGTCGCGGGCGACGTCGTTGAGGTCAGCGTCGCCGGAATCGGCGTATTGCGTAATCCGGTGCATGCCCCGCAAGCGTAGTTGTGCGTCTCCCATGAGGCTTCGGTAAAATACCCATTCGTGGGGGCGCCGCAAGGATGATTAGGACTCTCTGCCTGCAGAATATCTCCGCATTTCTTGCGGTTGTGTCACACTGCAATTCGTCGCAACCTGTGGAGTCCTCTCGTTGAAGACACTGCTCGCTGATTGGAAATTTGTGCTCGCGATGGGTGGCGCGGCGGTCGCGGCCCTCGCCATGGTCGCTTACGCTTTCTTTCGGCCCGCGGAACCTCCACAAAGCATCGAGCGCAAGCGGCGTCTCCACCTGAACCAGATCGGCCGCATCGCTGAGGGCCAGATTGTTGAGCTTGCCGAACATCCGCCGGAGTCGCTGGAATCCAGCAAGGGTGTATTTGGCTCACGTGCCCGCCCGCTCCCGGACCCGCGTCCCCGGCACCTCGTTTCTTACAGTTACGCCATCTCCGGCGTCACTTATCACACGGCGCAAGACATTACCGGCCTGGAAGGCCAGATTCGCTTCGATCGCCTGGTTACCGGCCAGCCAGCCAGCATCAAGTACGATCCGGCAAATCCCAGCGACTCCATTCTGGTCGCCGACGACTGGTCGGGGTTGCGCTGAGCTCCGTTTCGATGACCGCGGTCTTCCGTCGTTCTGATTTCGATTCGCTTGCGCTATTCTTCCCTCTGCGGCGTTTGGGCCGCGGATTCCTGTTCCCATGAAAATGATCTTTGCTTCCATCCTGACCACGATTCTGATCGTGGCGATGACTCTCGGCGCGATGTTCACTCTCGTACGCGCAACCCTCTACGTCACTTCCATCGCGTCCCCGCTCCAGCGTGCCGTGGCCATCGCGGCGGAGCTGCTCCTCGGCGTCGTTCTGCTTCTCGGCACGGTATGGCTTGCCACCCACCTCGCCGTACGTATCTTCGGCAAAACGGAACCTCCGCCCCCGGGAGCGCCTCTTGCCTGAGAAGAAATCCACCTCCGCCGCGCAAGCCAAGCATCACGACCGTAGGGAAGACCTCCGCCGCCTGGAGGCGGAAGCCGAGGCCGGCGGCGGCGCCGAACGTCGCGAGCGCGAGCACAAAACCGGCAAACTCATGGCCCGCGAACGCATCCACCTCCTTCTCGACGAAGGTACTTTCGAAGAGCTCGATAAATTTGTCCGTCATCGCTGCGTCGATTTTGGCATGCAGGACCAGCGCCCTGCGGGAGACGGCTTTGTGACTGGCTTTGGCCGCATCGATGCCCGCCTCGTCTACGTTTTCGCACAGGACTTTACTGTTTTCGGAGGCTCGCTCTCGGAAGCCAACGCGCTGAAAATCTGCAAGATCATGGATCTTGCCATGCGCGCTGGTGCACCCGTCATCGGCCTGAATGACTCCGGCGGCGCGCGCATCCAGGAAGGCGTGGCCTCGCTCGCAGGCTACGCCGATATCTTCTTGCGCAATACTCTCGCCAGCGGCGTGATCCCTCAGATCAGCGCCATCATGGGCCCCTGCGCGGGCGGCGCGGTCTACTCCCCGGCGATCACCGATTTCATCTTCATGACCCGCGAAACCTCTTATATGTTCGTCACCGGCCCCGACGTGATTAAAACCGTCACCCACGAGGAAGTCACCAAGCAGGAGCTTGGCGGCGCCATGACCCACAACGCCACCAGCGGCGTCGCACACTTCGTCTCGCGCGACGATGCCGATTGCCTGGCCATGATTCGCGAGCTGTTAAGCTTTCTTCCCTCGAACAATCTCGAAGACCCGCCCCGAAGGCCCAGTGCCGATGCTGCGGATCGCCGCGACAAGTCATTGAACACGCTGGTCCCCGATGATCCGCAAAAGCCTTATGACATTAAGGACGCCATTCACGCCGTCGTTGACGATGGTTACTTCTTTGAAGTTCACGAGCACTTTGCAAAAAACATCGTCGTCGGATTCGCGCGTCTCGATGGCCGCCCCGCCGGTATGGTCGCCAACCAGCCCGCATTCCTCGCAGGCGTGCTCGATATCAACGCGTCGGTCAAAGCCGCGCGCTTCGTGCGTTTCTGCGACGCTTTCAATATTCCCTTGATCACTTTCGAAGACGTCCCCGGCTTCCTCCCCGGCACGCAGCAGGAATTCGGCGGCATCATCAAGCACGGCGCCAAGCTGCTCTTCGCGTTTGCCGAGGCCACCGTTCCGAAAATCACGGTGATCACCCGCAAGGCTTACGGCGGCGCCTATTGCGTCATGGCCTCGAAGCACATCCGCACCGACGCCAATTTTGCCTGGCCCAACGCGGAAATCGCCGTAATGGGTCCCGAAGGTGCCGTCAACATCGTCTACAAACGCGAACTGGAGAAAGCTCCCGAAGCCGGGCGCGAAGCCCTCCGCCAGGAAAAAATCGCTGAGTTCCGCGACCGCTTCGCCAACCCCTTTGTCGCCGCCGAGCGCGGCTACATCGACGCGGTCATCGAGCCCGCCGAAACCCGCGCCCGAGTCATCACCGCGCTCCGGGCCCTGGAAAATAAGCGCGATACCAACCCGCGGAAAAAACACGGCAATATTCCCTTGTAGAACCCGGTTTTGGTGTCGATCTGACCTTGACGCCTACGCCCCCATGGCTTATCGTATGCTCGCTGTTCCTCAGCTTTAAGGTGAGGCCCCCACCAGGTCGTGACTGAATAAGGAGAAGTGTGCCATGGCCACCCCAGCACGAGAATTTGCCCGAGAATTAGCCCTGGATCGTCACTTGGTGGAACGCCTGAAGTTTAGCGGTCTCGCGCCGGAAAATCTTGAAGACCTCGTCAGCATCATCGTCAGTCTGAAAAACAAATACGGAATTGTGCCCTTCGCCGCCGCCGCCGAAGGGCAACCCGTTCCCGACCGCCTGACCGCCCGCTACATTCTAGAATCGCTAACTCTAAACAAAGTGATGAACGTACTCCTGGACACTCCGCGGCTGGACAAGGTCACGATTGTGCCCCGCGGAATTCCCAAGTCCACGCAATTCGAGGTCAACATCACCGTCGGCGGTTAACCCTATTGACTGCTTTGGATTCTGCTAGAACCCAGCATATGAAGAATCACTTCACCTCCGTCATCGAAAAACGTGGCCGCTGGTACGTCGCCTACATCGAAGAGATTCCGGGTGTGAACACCCAGGGACGCACCCTCGCCGAAGCTCGCCGCAACTTGAAGGAAGCCCTGACGCTTGTTATCGAAGCGAATCGCAAACTGGCCCGTCCCCTATTTCAATAGATATTCCTGCAGAAACTCCACGGTCGCGTAAAACTGAAAATCCTGATTCCCCTTCTTGCGATACCCGTGCCCTTCATCTTTTGCGATCAACAGCCACACCGGTGTACCCTGCTTTTTCAGCGCATCGGCGATCTGCTGCGACTCGCTGACCGGCACGCGCGGATCGTTCTTTCCGGCAATCACAAACATCGGCTTCTTGATCTTCTCGATGTTGTTCATCGGCGCGATCTTTTCCAGGTACTCCCTCATCTTCGGATCGCGCTCGTCGCCGTACTCCACCCGCCGCAGGTCCCGCCGGTACGCCTCCGTGTGCTCGAGGAAGGTCACCAGGTTCGACATCCCCACGATATCCACCGAGCAGCGAATGCGGTCGCTGTAAAACGTCGAAACCGCCAGCGTCATGTGCCCGCCGTAGCTCCCGCCCGTAACCCCGACGCGCTCCGCATCCAGGTCCGGCCGCGTCGCAATCCAGTCAAAGAGTGCGTTGATATCTTTGTACGTGTCGTCACGCTTGAACCCATTGTCCAGTAGTGAGAACGTCTTTCCGTAACCCGTGGAGCCGCGCACGTTCGGAACGATCAGCGCGATGCCCAGCTCGTTGAGATAGTAGTTGCCGCGGCCGAGGAAGGTCGGCTGCGATTGCCCCTCCGGCCCGCCGTGAATCACCACCAGCGCCGGCCGCTTGCCCGCAAACTTTGTCGGCGGCTTATACAAAAACCCTGAGATCATCTTTCCGTCGAAGCTCTTCCAGCGCACCAGTTCCGCTTCCGGAAACGCATCCGTCTTCACGGCCGTTTCGCTCGTCGTCCACCGCTCCACTTTCCCCGCCGCCATGTCCAGCGAGTAACAGTCGCCCGGCCCGCGCGCGTTGTTCAGAGAAAATGCCAATTCCTGCCCGTTCTTGTGCCACCGCAACGCGCCAATCACGCCCACCGGCAACTTCGGCAGCGCCACTTCCTTTTCCGTCGCCGTTTCCAGCACATGCAGAACACTTACACCTTCTTCATCCGTCACAAACGCAATCTGCTTCCCATCCTGTGTCAAGTCAAACGTCTCTACATCCCACGCGATCTTAGTCGTCAGATACTTGGGCTGCTTCGTCGCAAGATCCAGGTAAGCCAGCCGCTGAAATTCAGAGTCCTTGTCAGTCGTAACGTAAATGCCTTTTCCATCCTTGCCGAATTTCGCTTCTCCGTAGAAAACCTTCTCCTTGGTGTCCCGCGGCGTCAGTGCCGTCTTCTCCCCCGTGGCGGTATCCACCAGCCAAAGATAGGACTCGTTGATGGAGATCTCCTCTCCAAGCAATATCTTCTTATCGTCCGGCGACCAATCGAGCGGCTCCCACCCGCCCCCGCTGAGCTGCGTGAGCAAGCGATCCGACTTCGGATCGGCCGGATTCATCACCCAAAGATCGGTGTCCTGCCCCGTCCGCCGCGTCGACATATACGCGACCTGGTCTCCGCCCGCAGACCACGGTCCCGGAAGGTTCCGCGACTTTCCATCCGTCAGCAGCGTGACGTTTCCACTCGCCACATCGTAGCGATACATCTGGTACCATTCGCCGCCGCCGATATCCTTCGCGAACACGATGTAATCCCCGCCATTCGGATGAAATCTCCCTCCGCTCACCGCGTCCGGAAAAAATGTCAGTTGCTGCCGCGCCCCGCCCGGCGTCTTCACCAGGTGAAGCTGCGGCGTATCCCCAAACCGCGTCGCGATCAGCATTTCGCGTCGCCCGGGATGCCAATCAGCCAGATTCGCGCTGCGATACGACCCGTACCGCCCCGCGGCGTCCGCCAGCGACACCGGAATCTTCGGTACGTTATCGACCACCAAATTCTCCGCCGGCGCGATCACCGCCTCCTGCGCGAGCCCACACGCACCCGCGAACGCCATCACCATTGAAGCAACAATCACGCGTCTCAACATTTTTGGCCCCTTCTCTCGACTCACCCAAACCCGTGTAGCGCAGGGCGGAGTCCGCGCAGCCCTGCGGGTTTTCGCTCGCCCCATCCGCTTATCGCCAAACAGCCGCACCTTCTTACACCGCAAACGATTGGACACGCAAGCTCCCCTCCGTCCCGGGCCCGCGACGTTCGCGTGCTAGAATTCCGCTGCGTCACCAAGAGCGCATGTTCAAAAAAATCCTGATCGCCAATCGTGGTGAGATCGCCGTGCGCATCCTGCGCGCCTGCCGCGAGCTCGGCATTCGATCGGTAGCCGTATTCAGCGACGTGGACCGCAAATCCCTGCACGTGCGTCTCGCCGACGAAGCCTACTCCATCGGCCCGGCGCCCTCGCGCGAAAGCTATCTTTGCATCGACAAAATCATGGACGTTGCGCGCCGCTCCGGCTGCGACGCCGTGCATCCCGGCTACGGTTTCCTCGCCGAAAACGCCGCCCTGCCCCGAGCCTGCGCTGACGCCGGCCTCGTCTTCATCGGCCCAAGCGCCGATGCCATGGAATCTCTCGGCTCAAAAACCGCAGGCCGCCAACTCGCCCGTCGCTCCGGCGTGCCCACCGTCCCCGGCGCGAACGATCCCATCGAGAAGCCCGAAGAAGCCCGCGCGCTCGCCCAATCCATGGGCTACCCCGCGCTGCTAAAAGCCGTCGCCGGCGGCGGCGGAAAAGGCATGCGCCTAGTCACCTGCGACGCCGATTTCGCCTCCGCCTGGCGCGACGCTTCTTCCGAAGCCCTGAATGCTTTCGGCGACGCCCGCCTCTATCTTGAAAAGTACCTGGAAAAACCGCGCCATGTAGAAATTCAGATTCTCGCCGACATTCACGGCCGCGTCGTTTCTCTCGGCGAGCGCGAATGCTCCGTCCAGCGCCGCCACCAAAAAGTGATCGAAGAAGCGCCTTCCCCGATCGTGACGCCGGAGCTTCGCAAAAAGATGGGCGACGCGGCCGTACGCCTCGCACGCGCCGGCGGCTACACCAACGCCGGCACCGTCGAATTTCTCGTCGATGCCCAGCTCAATTTCTACTTTCTCGAGGTCAACACCCGCCTTCAGGTCGAGCATCCTGTCACCGAGCAGGTCACCGGCCTCGATCTCGTCAAACTTCAGATCGCCATCGCCGCGGGCCATCGCCTCCCCTTCGCCTGGGAAACCATCACGCCGCGCGGCAACGCCATGGAGGTTCGCCTCTACGCGGAGGATCCCGACAACAATTTTTTCCCCTCGCCCGGCAAAATTCTCTCGCGCCATGCTCCCAGCGGCCCCGGCATTCGTCTCGACGAAGGCGTCTACGAAGGCTGGACCGTACCCAACGACTACGACCCGCTCCTGAGCAAGCTCATCGCCTGGGGCAACAGCCGCGAAGAAACCATCGCCCGCCTTCGCCGTGCTCTCGAGGAATACACCATCACCGGTATCAAGACCAATGCCGGCCTCTTCCGCCGCATTCTCACCGAACCCGATTTCCTTCGCGGCGAGATTCACACCAAATGGCTCGATGAATTGCTCAGCCGCCAGCCCGTCAGCGTCCCGCCACAGGAAAGCAACGCCGCTGACGCCGTCGCGATCGCCGCCGCCCTCTGGCACGCCACACAAAACGGTGCGCCCTCCACGCCGGCTCAGGCTTCCGACCGAGACACTTCTCGCTGGAAGCTCGAAGGCCGCCGCCAGCAACTGGACCGCACGCCATGAAACTCGAAATCCAGCTCGGTGGCACGAACGGCAAAACCCGCGTCGTCGAACTCGTCCGCGACGCCGATCGCTGGCGCGTCACGCTCGACGGCCTTCCCATCGACGCCGACGCCACCGAGATCGCCCCCAACATCTTCTCAATTCTCATCAACGGCGAATCTCACGAAGTCCGGATCATTCCCTCACCCGGCGGCGCGCTCACCCTGCAAACCGCTCACCACGAATTCACTGCCCAAGCGATCGATCCACGCGCCTGGCGCGGCCGGCACCACGCCGCCGGCGAAGTCGAAGGCCGCCAGCAAATCCTCGCGCCCATGCCCGGCAAGGTCGTTCGCCTCCTCGTGCAGGCGGGCGACACGGTCGAAGCGGGCCAAGGCCTGCTCGTCGTCGAAGCCATGAAGATGCAAAATGAGATTCGCTCGCCCAAGCGGGGTACCGTGGAGCGCCTCCTCGCCAAAGAAGGCCAGCCTGTCAACGCCGGCGAAGTTCTATGTATCGTTGTTTAGATTGCGATGGGCAATTGCTGCGCGCGAACTACATCGCCGTGGAAGGAGAAAAAAGAACTGCTCAGAGACTCAGTGTCCCGATGATTTTGCGGGAAATTCCGATTTCGCCGCCTGAGGCAGCTTGCCCGCGGCTTCAATGACCTGCTCCGCCAGATAATTCCTGACCCGCGCCTCATCCCGCGCGATCGCCAAATAAGCCGACCGCAGCAATTGCTCTTTCCGGTTGCGCAACGTATCGCGGATGGTCTGCTGCACCTGCGGTTCCGCAATGTTGCGCTGCCCGGGCGATTCCCGCGTCACCATCTTCAAAATGCGGTAGCCCTCTTTCAGCGCCAGCGGCAGGCTCACCTGACCGGGTTTCATCCCCAGCACCGTCTTTTTCAAGATCGGATCGGACTGATTCAGCGCCGACTCCGGCACGTACCCCAGGTCCCCGCCGGTCGCCGCCGAGTTCATGTCCTCGGAATAATCCATCGCCAGTTGCGCGAAGTCCGCGCCGCTGTTCAGCCGGTCCATCAGCATCTTTATTTTTCTCTGGGCCTCGGCCTCGTTGGTGGCGTCATCGTTCTTGCGGTTGCGGATTTGCGGCTCTTTCCGCGGCGTCACCACGATTTGCGCGATGCGGTACTGCGGCTCCGCCACGTTGAACTGCGCCTTGTTGCCGTTGTAAAACTCCGTCACGTCCTGGTCCGTGATGGAAATCTTCGCCACCACTTCCCGGTTCAGCAGCTTTTGTATGGAAAGTTGTCTTCGCAGGTCGCTTTTCAGGTCCGTCACGGACACGCCGCGCTCTTTCAACTGCCGCTGAAATTCGTCTTCCGTGAACGGGCTCTTCAACTCCGTGAACTTATCCTCGACTTCACCGTCGGTAGCTTCCAGATTCAGCTTCTTGGCCCGGTCCAGCAAAATCTCGTTGTTGATCAGCTCGTCCAGCACGTTCAGCTTCAGCGATAACGCTTCTTCCTGCGAAGGCTCCTGCCCTTCCGGATTCACCCGCGTCCGGTAGTACTTCTCCACATCATCGCGCTTGATCTCTTTCCCATTCACCGCCGCCCACACATCCGGCGACGGCTGCGCTTGCGGCTTGCAACCCGCCCCGCCAAACAAGATCACCGCCGCCAGCGGCAACAGCACCGCGGCGCGCCGATAGCCCTTGTAGCCGCGGTCGCTTGCCCTGGGCTTCGTGGAAAGAAGCGAAGTCGAAGGGTCGGACCGCGAGTCTTTGCGCATTTTCGGATGCA
The DNA here is from genome assembly GCA_041478205.1 of Candidatus Acidiferrum sp. Lineage (GTDB taxonomy): Bacteria > Acidobacteriota > Terriglobia > Acidiferrales > UBA7541 > Acidiferrum. The sequence goes on along the minus strand of JBGOVR010000048.1, from coordinate 16,277 downwards.
TTTTGGAAAGGGTTGCAGCCAAGGGCGGAAGCTCAGGCAGCTTTCTTCACGCGGCCGTCGCGGATGCACGCGGTGCAAACTCGCAAGTGCTTCCTCGCTCCGTTCACCACCGCGCGGACCCGCCTCAGGTTAGGATTCCAGCGCCGCCGCCGCGTGTTATTCGCGTGGCTGATCACATTCCCAAAGTGCGGCCCTTTGCCGCACAACTCACACTTCATCGCCATCGTTCTTCCCGCTTTGCCATAAAATTGTCCAGTAACGGAACGCCTAAGTGTAACAGACCCACCGCCTCCAACAAAGCGCGCTTTGCGCGTCCCGGACGCGAGGGTGCCCCACCCTTGGTTAGAAGGGTGGGGGTTGTGACTTTGATTCCTACGCGCCGCCAGCCGACCGTGCGGCAGCGGCGCCTGGAAAGGGAGCCTCTTGCCCGCGCTCCTGCTGCAATCGCTCGATGTTTTTGCGAAGCCAAGCAGCCACCGCCGCCTCGACTTCCTCGTGCGTGCCCAAGCGATAGTAGGTGTCGATCGTGAACCCTTGGGCATTCAGTGGAATGTGCCGGCAAGGAATTTTCTCGTTGCGGCAGTCCTCGGGGACGAGATTCATCAAAATGCACTCGCTGCAAGGCAGTGGATTCTCGCTCTTGCCTTGGTTTATGCAGGTCGGTGAGTCCTCGAAGATGAACTGCGGTCTCCACGGCGAATTGGGAGAATGCCGGTACCCGCCTTTTTCCAGGAACTCCAGCTCCGCTTGCAACACCGTCAAGAGGTCGCGATCGGGATTTGCCATTGCCGTGTCCTTGTTTCAGTGCCCTCGTCTCAGTGATAGAGGTTCATGCGCAGCGGACTCGCGGGCCGATCCACAACCAACTCGGCATGCTCCCGTCGAAAAGTCTCGGCCATATGGCAACTCCAGCAGACGGGCTGGTGTGTCTTCAACGCGTCCTGCAGGTTTTCAGTGCGGATCTCGTTCCATTGCACGGTTTTATGCTCGCTATTCAGCAAGGCGGGCGGGTGATCGTGCCAGTGGATTTCTCCGAACGCCTTGTGGCAATAGACGCACGTTTGTCCCTCATACCACCGGTTGATGATCGTCCAGACCAGGCAGGCGTTTGGCGCTTCTTGGATTTGCGCCATACACTCTTGCCCGCAGGCTTCCCTTTCCGGCCAACGCGAGCATTCACTCAACCTGAGCCGCTCGTTCCCAACGGTTGCATTCAAGGCCGCCTTCCCCGCTGCAACGCGTACTGCCGCGGGCTGGTGCGTTTCCGGACAGGAAACCAGCCGCTTTCCTCGGAACTTTAGATACGTCCGCAAAGCCCGACGCAGCCCTACGACCGCAAAGACGCCGACCGCGATCACCAAGGTAAGAAGAATGTATTTCATGGGATCTCTCTTTTCCGGCGCCGCCTCCGGAACGACCGGAGCCCAAGCCCGAAATGGCGCCATTTCCGCGACCCGAGAGAATCCGCGGGCAACCGAAAATCCTTCACCAAAGCGTGTCCGGAGCGCTTCCCTCGGCCGCTTCCACGCTCTTACATGTACCTCCTTGGGTCTCGATCTGGCTGTAACGCGGCTCACTCTCCTGCGTGACCCTGGTCACTCAAGGACTGAGCGTTCGAGACAAGCGGCGAACGGGTATAGAAATCCTTCAGGGGATTTCTAGTTAACAGGGCCTACCCCCTCCCCCCCCTTTTTCTGTAAGTGCGGATTATAAAGGACTTTAAGTCCTTTAGATTTGTAAGTGCGGATTCTAAAAGAGTTATGGGCGAGTTGCGAGTGACGAGTGGCGAGCAATTGAGATGAGTTCCGTCTGGGATTAGGAGTCTCGACAGTTGAGGGTTGCCCGTACGACTCCCAAGACCGCAATCTGAGAAAAGGTTTTTGCCCCAGGGAAAATGGTGAGGAAGGGTCCCTTCGCGGCTCCCTTCGGGACTCAGGGTAAACAGGGCAAGCAGGCAGACGGCGATCGTGGTGGGAAGGGAGAGGAGCACGCAAGGATCTGATTCCGAATACACGAAAAAGAATAGCATAAAATAGTGTCTTTGTCAAGTTATTTATGCGATATCATTCGAATGGAACGGGAAGGTGTTGAAAAGGCTGGGGATCTGGGGCGGGAGAGCGGGAAATCTTGAAAAAGAGGGTACGGCAAGAAGGAGAGGAAAAGTCAAAACCCGCGCCCCTCAGAAATGATGCCCCGCAGTTACGGCGCACACCGCCAAGCGAAGACCCACGTGTAACCTCGACACGTGGGGCACCCTGAAATCATCTTCGCCGCTTACGTCTGGGCTAGGCCCCAGACGCCGAATTTACGCCTAGAGACAGGCTTCCTCCTCTGTTCTTCTGCAACGTTTCTAACGGATTTCAATAATTCGGTCGCCAGCCTTCAGGCAGGATTCGATCCTGGCCCAAGACCGCTCGAAAGCTGACAAGAGTGCTGAAGTTCGGCAATTGCCCAGGCGGACCCAGATGACTTGGATTCTCGCCTCGCGCTGTTTGGCGAAATAAAAAAAATCTTCATCCTTGCTGATACCGATGCGTCCTTGAAGTTCGGCGTGCCGGCAAATGTCGCTGTCGAGGGCGTCACCCAAACCGGCCTCCAAGACGTGCTGGCAATCGAAACCGCGCTGGCGCAGGTATTGGGCCAGGGCAGCCGGTAGCTGGTTATCAACGATGAATTTCACGACGCCGGAAGCACGGCGTGGTCAGTCTGATGGGCTGCGTAGTCCAGGGCGGCAAGGATGTCTTCGCGCTCCAGGAATGGGTAATCCGCCAGGATTTCCTCGAAGGAGGCTCCGGCCCCCAGCAGTTCGAGTACATCCGTGACACGGATGCGCTGCCCGCGAATGCAAGGCCGCCCTCCGCACTTGTCGGCTTCGACCGTGATTCGATTGAGGCGCTCTAGATTCATCGAAGTTCCTATTATTTCGACGATACGCAATCTCCGGTTCAAAGGCAAGCCAGCTCTCCAGTCTCAGTTCTCAGAGGCGGCAAGCGCTCGACGCCTCAAGAGGCGCCGGTCTTGGGGCCGGGAGCTTTGCCGTTGCGGCGCAAGGCCGCCATCGCGGCGTCGTCCGCCGGGACGAAGTATCCGACCACGATTCCCATTGCGCCGTCGCGCAGCAGTGTGCCGGTCGGGTTGTCGTACGTGGCGTCGATCTTCAAGACGTCGCCCGCCGCAAACTTGTACCCGCCACGATCGAAAAACGTCACCGTCGGCATGCTCAGCAAGTGCCCTTGTTCGTCGACCTTGGCCTCCAGCGTCGTGACCGTTTCCTTGCGCGTCGCATCTTCCAGGACGATTTGCTTGGCGTAATCATGCATATGCCCGCCCACGCCCAGCAGCACTCCGCTGTATTTCACGGCCACCGTTCCGGTCTTCTCGCTTTTCCCGGCAGGCAGGTCGTATCCCGAATTTCCGCAGGACTTCGCATCCATCCACGCCGGGTAGTAACTCTTCACCGCCGCTGCGCCATCGGCGGCCGCCTCTTGATAAGGAATTTGCACTTCCAGATACACCTTGTCGTACGACGTGTCCGTCGGGTTGTGCACCATGGTCTCGACGCGGATTTTGTCGCCCTTCTGCACTTTGTACCCGTAGCCCGGTATCTGGATCCAGTTGGTCATCTCGCCGCCCGCGCCGAAAATGTGCTCCTCCTTGTTGGGGCACAGAAAATCCGCGCGATTTGTGTTCCAGAACGCCGTGTGATGCAGCACGATTCCCGGCACCGCGTTTCCGCTCGCATCTACGAGCCTCGGCGTATACGCCAGGAGCCAGCCTTCCAGCGGGATCGTCCAGTACACATCCGGAGGCTGCGGCATCTTCATGTGGCTGGTATGCGCCGGCAAATCGATCGGCCCTACGCGCAACGCGATCGTGTGCGCCGCCGCATCCATTTTCTGCTCGAGCGTCACGCCCTTGGCCACCGCGTGGTGCATTCCTCCCTGCATGAACCCGCCGTCATGCGACCCATGCTGCATATGCTTCATGTCGTGCGGCGCATCCGCCGGCTTTTCCTGCGCCATGGCCACGCATCCGACCAGCAGCGCGACCGCCGCTACGCGCGCGATGTGCATCTTTATTTCGCGATTTCTCATGGCGCAACCTCCTTGCCGAACCCAACTCATCCGCAGGCTAGCGGTTACATCCATCATAGCTCCGCCAGGACACGCTCGGGCGGTCACTTGCGCACTCCAGCATCGACTCGTTGGAGGATGTTCTTGGATCAGGCGTGCGTGCCGGTGAGCAGACTCGAAAGCTTGCTCATGTCCGCGGCGCGTTCCAGTGCGCTCACGGACTCGACGATTGCGTCCGTTTTGTCTTTGGGCCAGTTGGCGTACTCGGCGCAGCCCCGGAACTTCACCGTCTCTTCCTCAAACGTCATCGGTTCGGCGGGGCTCCCTTTCGCAAAATCGGCCTGGTCCTTGAGCGTTCTGCCGTCTTTCAGGTGGACGGTGATGAGGGAGGTCATCTTGTCGAAGCCGGCGTTTTCCGCGACGGGATCGACGTAGAAGTTTATGCGGCGAATCATTTCTTGCACGTCCGGGCGGCGCACGAATTCATCGGTGAATTGGCTCAGCACCGCTTTGCGCTCCACCACCAGAACCGCGATGCAGAACTCCATGCTGAATTTGGCCTGCAATCCGGTCTGCGGACGGTGATGGATCAGCGCGTTGGGCATATTGTGATTCGTGCCCACGTCCACTTTCTCGACGTCGGCCGCGACGATGTTGTTCTTCTGAATGAGCCGCATCATGGCGTTCATGGCCGGATGGGTGAGCGAGCCGGAAGGATGCGGCTTGATGGAAATGCCGGGATTCGCGAACGTCCAGGGATTCCCGAGCTTGTTCTGGATCGCGGCAGGATCGTACGTGCCGCCGTAGGCGTGAAAGAAGCCGCGCTGCGCTTCCAAAATATTTTCGGCGGCGGTCCAGCCGAGACTTGCCAGATCCGTGGCGGCAACGCCATTCTCCGCCGCGTGGCCGGGCTGAAAGGGCTTGGTCATGGTGCCGAAGTTTTCGCGCAGCCCGCCAGCTTCGGCGCCCACGATGCCGAAGGCGTTCAGAGTTTGCTCCAAGCTGAGGCCGCGGATTCTCGCACACCCCGCGGCCGAACCGAACGAGCCGCAGGTTCCGGAGGAATGAAAACCGTCTTCGTAGTGGCGCGGCGAGATGGCTTCCGAGATTTTAGTTTCCACTTCCACGCCGGCGTGATACGCGGTCATCAGATCTTTGCCGGAGACGCCGCCGCTTTCGGCGATCGCAAAAACAGGGGGTAGCACGGAAACCGTCGGATGCGTGAGCAAGCCGTAAACGCGGTCTTTTGCGACGGCAAGCTGCGTGTCGTCGAAGTCATCGGCGTGAATGGAGACTCCGTTCACAAAGGCCGCGAACCGAGGAGTCGCTTTCAGCGAGCTGCCGATCACTGTGGCGTTCCCCCGCGCGAGACCCAGGGATTCCACATACTTGCGGCTCAGAGGACCCGATTGGGCGACCGATCCCGCCAACGCCAAGCCGAAGCCGTCAAGAATGGATTTCTTTCCGAGCGCGATGACCTCCGCGGGAATGTCTTCGTACTTTAGTTTCAGCGCGAACTCGGCAACGTAGCGCGTCAACCCGGGCACTTCGGGGAATTTATTCTTGCCGGTTTGGCTTTGCTCCTGGGCGGAGCGGCTTGCGGCGGGATTCACAAGCAAGGTAGAAGCCCCCACGGCAAGATTCTTGAAGAGTTCACGCCTGTTCATTTTTGCCCTCGGCTGTGTGACAGACAAAGTCGAATTATTAGAGAGACTTGGGTTTTTCGCACAATTTCGAGACAGTTGTGGTACAGATTCACAAATCCACATGAAGATGATTGCATATGTCTGACGGAAGCGAAGCAGCGAAGGTTTCGGCGACGACCGCGGATTCCGGATTGGTCAAGAGCCTGGGCCCGCTCGACGCCACCACGATCGTGGTGGGCTCGATGATTGGCTCGGGCATCTTCATCGTGTCCGCGGACATCGCCCGGCAAGTGGGCAGCCCTGGATTGTTAATTGCCGTCTGGGTGACCACGGGCTTGATGACCATGATGGCGGCTCTTTGCTATGCAGAGCTCGCGGCAGCGATGCCTAAGGCGGGCGGGGAATACATTTTCTTGCGCGAGTCTTTTGGGCCGATGTGGGGCTTTTTGTACGGCTGGGCCATGCTGCTGGTGATCCAGACGGCCACGATTGCCGCGGTGGCCATTGCGTTTGCGAATTTTACCGGCGTGCTGTTTCCATGGTTTTCCGCGTCGGCGTGGATCTGGAAATTAGGAACCTTGGGACCCTACAAGATGTGGTTCGGAGTGCTGGGTCCCTACAACGTCGGTTTGCACACGCAAAACCTGCTGGCGATTTTCTCTCTCGTTTTGCTCACGTGGATCAATACGCGCGGCCTGCGCCTGGGCGCGATCGTTCAGAATGTTTTTACGTTCGCGAAGATTGCCGCGCTGGGTGGATTGACGCTTCTAGGTTTCGCGTTCGCGACGCAGGCGGCGCGGAATGCCAACTTTACGGATTTTTGGCGGAACGCGAATTTCTTCGGAGTGCATAGCTATCAGGCTGGGCAGCACACCGTGTGGGTCAATACGCTGACATTGGTTGGCCTGGCGATGGTCGGGGCGCTGTTTTCGTCCAGCGCGTGGCCCAATGTCACGTTTACGGCGGCGGAGGTGAGAAACCCAACTCGTAATCTGCCGCTGTCTTTGGCGGTGGGTACGGGAATGGTGACCTTGCTCTACGTGCTGGCGAATTTCGCGTACTTGCATGTACTCCCGCTGGCGGGAACACCATCCGGCGGATCGACGCTGGAGCGTGGTATCCAGTTTGCCGCAGGAGATCGCGTGGGGACGGCGGTCGCCGAAGTGCTTGTGGGGCCCAGCGGCGCGGTGCTCATGGCCGTGGCAGTGATGATTTCAACGTTTGGCTGCAACAACGGTCTCGTCTTGGCTGGCGCGCGCATTTACTACGCGATGGCCAAGGATGGATTGTTTTTCCGAAGGGTTGGCACCGTCAACCGGCACAATGCTCCTGCAGCAGCGCTGTGGGTGCAATGTATTTGGGCCTGCGCTCTGTGTCTCTCCGGCACTTACCGGCAATTGCTCGATTTTGTGGTTTTCGCGGTGATGATGTTTTACATCCTGACGATTGCGGGACTTTTCGTGCTGCGCTTCCGTCGGCCAGAAATGGAACGGCCGTACCGGGTCTTTGGCTATCCGGTGCTTCCCGGGGTGTATCTCTTGCTGGCCACGTTTCTCGAAGTGCAATTGCTGCGCTACAAACCGCAGTACACCTGGCCAGGATTGCTGATCGTTATGTCGGGGATTCCGGTCTATTGGCTGTGGCGCAAGCTGCAACCGCGAGTGGATTCACTTCCCGGGGCGCGAGAGGGCAGCGAGCGCGACGCCGGCTTGGCGTAGGGTCTGGGCCACCACTGCGGCAATTTCCGGCGCGCCCGGAGTGTCGCCATGGATGCAGATGGTCTGCGCGCTGAGAGCGATTTCGGTGCCGTCGCAGGCAATCAGCGTCCCGCGTTCCACGATGCTCAGCGCCTGCCGGCCGGCTTCGGCAGGATCGCGGATCAGCGCGTCTTGAAATTTGCGCGAGCGCAAAGTTCCATCCGGCTCGTACCGCCGGTCGGCGAATGCTTCGGCGGCGGCGACGAAGCCCGCTTCTCGAAAGACGTCCAGCATCGGCGATCCGGCCAGACCCATGAGCACAACGTCGCGGCGCCATCGAGCGACGCCCTTGGCAATGGCTTCCGCAAGCTCGCGATTGCGAACCGCCTGATTGTAAAGAGCGCCGTGCGGCTTGACGTGCGCCAACTCGGTGCCGCAGACTGCGGCAACTTCGGCGAGTGCGCGGACCTGTTGGAATACAGAATCGGCGATGGCTTCCGCCGGCAGATGCAACTCCAGGCGGCCGAAATTGGCGCGATCGGGATAGCCGGGATGCGCTCCTAGCGCCAGCTTCCAGCGAAGTGCCTGCTCGATTGTGGTCTTCATGGTTTGTTCGTCGCCGGCATGCCCACCGCAGGCAACGTTGACCGAAGTGAGTGAGGGCATCAAGGCTTCTTGCGTGCCGTCGGCGATGGCTTCCGGCAGCTCGCCCATATCGCAATTCAGATCGATGAATTTCATTCTGAAATCAACTCCTGCGACGCCAGCAGTTTTTCCTGTTCTTGCAGCAAGGACCGTGCCGTTTCCCAGTCGACCCGTTCAAAGCGAATCTCATCGCGCGGGCGAAGTTGGCCGATGCTGGGTAGATCGGCGGAAATCACATTGGCGATCTTGGGGTATCCGCCGGTGGTCTGCTGCTCCACAAAGAGGATGATGGGCTGGCCCCCGTGCGGGATCTGAATGGCGCCGAGCGAAACACCCTCGCTGATCATCTGCCCGCCGGAATGCTCTGGAATGGGCGCACCTTCCAATCGAAGACCCATGCGATTGGATTCCTCAGCGACACGATACGCGACACTATAGAATAAGCGCTGCGATGATTCTGGAAACCAATCGCTCTGTGGGCCTGGAGTGACGCGCAAAACCTTGCGAGGCGAGAGACGTTCCAGTGCTTGAGGAGCTAGCGTTTTTTTTTGAAAAGAAGAGGTCGCGGACCCAATGTTCAGGACGTCTCCCTTCCGCAGGGGCCTGCCGTCGAGGCCTCCGAGACCGCTCAAGATGTGCGTGGACGCGCTGCCTAGAAAGGGTTTCACAGCAATTCCGCCCTGAACGCACAGATAGCTACGTGCTCCCGAGCGCGTGGGCCCTAGGCGAAGTGTTTGGCCCGGGCTCGCTTCCACCGAAGTCCACGAGTCGACGGGTGCATCATCCAGACTCGCGCCAAAATCGGAGCCTGCCAGAGCCACGATAGCGCCTTCCGGAAAAAGGAATGCGCCGCCGAGCAGCGTCATTTCCAGTCCCGCCGCGCCCTCCGCGTTACCAACCAATCGATTTCCGAGCCGCAGTGAAATGGGATCGGCCGCGCCGGAAGGGGAAACACCCATAGGACCGAAACCTTCTCGACCCAAATCCTGCACCGTCGTGAAGAGGCCCGGCGCTTGGACCTGAATCACCTTCATGCATTCTCCAGCGCTGCAAACCGCTCGCGGGAAATCGGTGTAAATCGCACGCGATCTCCGACGGACAAGAGGCTCATGGCGTTGCGGTCTGGCCGGAACATCGCGATGGGAGTGCGTCCGAGCAATCTCCAGCCACCGGGCGTGGCAAACGGGTAGACACCGGTTTGGCTACCCGCGATCCCAACGCTGCCGGGCGGCACGCTGCGACGCGGCTTCGCCAGACGCGGCGTCACCAGGGCTTGGGGTAGTTCACCCAGATACGCGAAGCCGGGCGCGAACCCCAGAAAATAGACGAGATAGGTTGCCGAAGCATGCAGCTCGATGGCCTGCGCAGGCGTCATTCCGTGCATGGCACTCACATCGCTCAGGTCTGGACCGTACTCCCCGCCGTAGCACACGGGGATTTCCACTTGCCGGGGCTCGGGAAGATGCACGTCTTCCAGCCGGTCGAGATACGGCCGCAGAATCGCTTCCAGTTCGTCGCGCCGCAACTTCAGAGCGTCGAACTTGATCAGCACGGAGCAATACGCGGGATGAAGATTGCGGATGCCGGCAACGGGTTCCGACTCGAGGAGCCGGAGCAGCTTCACGACACGTTGATGAGCGTCCAGTGAGATTTGTTGGCCGAAGCAAACCAGCAGCGAATTATCGCTCGCGGGTAGGAAACGCGCGCCGCCGGCAGCAGATGTGAGCATGCTGGCGAATTATAGCGTACGCGGGAATCGATGCAAAATAGCGCGTCATTGCTTGAACGGCTGAAAAAAAAGGATTCGATTCTCGGAGCGGGGCTGGAAATACCTTGGAATGAACGGAACTGCTATTTACTGTAGGCGTATAGCTCAAACGTCTGTTTCGATAGGGAATCGTCCCACAGCGACAAACTTGTTTACTAGCCATCCGGCTTAACGCTAATCTCTCCGTCGGTTACACGCTCTTTGCCCAGTTTTTCGAAGCGAAAGGAGTTTGCGTGAAGAAATCAAAAAAGATCAGGAATGCTTTGCTCTTGGCACTGGCGGGTTTCCTGCCTGGCTGTTTGCTTTTTTCCCAATCGGGGACTCCAAACCGACCTCCGGAATTCGATCACACGACGGTGTATGTGCACGATTTGCAGAAGAGCGCGGAGTTCTACGAAAAGGTCATGGGGCTGCAAAAAATGCCCGAGCCGTTCAAAGACGGCCGGCACGTCTGGTTTCGCATCGGCGCGCACGACCAGCTACACGTGGTGGGAGGCGCCACGGGCGTTACGCCGCACCAGATCGACATTCACGTTGCGTTCCGGGTCGCGTCGTTGCCCGATTTCATGACGCACCTCGACCAATTGCAGGTGAAATACGGCAGCTTCAACGGTGAGGCAAAAATCCCCACAGCGCGGCCTGACGGCGTGAAGCAGGTCTACTTGCAGGATCCGGATGGGTACTGGATTGAGGTGAATGACGACAAGTTCTGACGTGCGTTCAAGTACTCGCAAATGAAGTTGACGATGAGGCGAGAAGCCCAAGCGAAGCTCAACCGTCTAGCCAATGAAATGAACGTCGCCGAGGGACCCCCGTCACTTTCGATGGGGGGGGTTGGCACAGCCATAATGATTTTGCGAAGGATGGGTATGCGGAACGGCGGGAAGTGTTTTAGAATCAGTGTAGCTTCTCTTGTGGGCGTGTAGCTCAGCTGGGAGAGCACCTGCTTTGCAAGCAGGGGGTCGCCGGTTCGATCCCGGTCACGTCCACCAACATTTCTCGCAAATTCAATCACTTACTAATTCGGCCTTTGGCCGTTTTCCACAGATTTGGGAACACTTGGGAACAATAAGGATTCCAAGTGGTCCACAGCCTGTCTTTGAGCACTTCCGCTGGCATGGGTGTACACCTGGAGCGTGGTCGTCATGTGCGAATGGCTGAGTTGTGCTTGAGCCACGCGCAACGGAGTTCCTTGCTCTACAAGCTCCATATGCGTCCTCCGGCCCGGTATTCCGAGGATATCGATCTCGTGCAAGTGAGAGCGGAACCGATCGGAGCAACGCTGACCGCATTGCGGGGAATTCTCGACCCCTGGCTGGGAAGTCCCCAGCGAAACCAGAACGAAGGGCGCGTGACGCTGAACTACCGGTTCGAATCGGAAGATGCACCGCCGCTGCGGCTCCGTTTGAAGATGGAAATCAATTCCCGCGAACATTTCACGCTCTTCGGACTGAAGAAGGTTTCGTTCGCGGTGGAGTCTCGTTGGTTCACGGGCTCCTCCAAGATTGCGACGTATGAACTCGAAGAGCTCTTGGGGACGAAACTGCGTGCTCTGTACTAGCGCAAGAAGAGACGGGACCTGTTCGACCACGGCACTGGAGCATCCATCCGTGGATCCGGCCCGGATTGTGGAGGCCTTCTCGGGCTACATGCAGAACGAGGGGAAGCGTGTCACGCGGGCGCTCTTCGAGCGCAACCTGGCGGCCAAGCTGAACACGCCGCAGTTTTCCGCGGATATCGGCCCATTGCTCGCCTCGGGATACAAATGGGATACGAGAAGGAGAGTCCGCGGTCCGTTGTGACGGCCATCACAACGAACTGTGCTAAAGAGCACAGCCTGTAGCGCGGGCAAAGCTTAAGATGAGTGCGATTCGGGTCATGAAGGCAATGGACGGCCAAGTTTATTTCCGGATTTCATGGCGCAAGCTGATCTCTGTCATCGGCGCACTCTTGCTGATGGTGACACAGGTGTCGGCCTCCCTTTGCGTGGCGGACGTTTGTTCGGGCCAGAGTTCGAAGGCGGACGCTCGTTGCAGCGGGATGGCCATGCCCCGGAGCGCGAGCTCGATAAACGCGCAATCTCGCGCCGATTGCTGCCAACTCAACCCGAGTCTTCCTCCCACGTTTCGCCTAGGGACGGACACGGAGAAGGCCAGAGCCGAGTTTTCAGCCGTTCCGCGGGGACCGGGGCTCCCGAGTGTGGTTGCAATACGCAGAACGATTACGCGTCCCCTCGACAGCTTACCGCCCGACGACGTGCAATCCCTCTTCTGTACCCTCCTGCTCTAAAAAATCCCAGTCATCGATAGCCCTTCGTGCGGGCCGGTGTATCAGGGGCCCGCGGCGACAAGGACTCTTTCCGAAATGAAAGGGGAGCTGGGATGAAACTCCGATTGGCGTTGAGTACGAAATTTCTGGTGGTGTTCCTGGTGGTTCCCGTGTTGCGCGCGCAAGAAGCTCCGATGCCGGCAAGGCAAGAAGTCGTAACGCTGCCGGAACTCGTGGCCGAAGCAGAGCGCGTACACCCGGCTATCAAAGCGGAAGCGCAAATGATCGAAGCGAAACGGTCGCGGATCCCGCAGGTGAAGAGCCTGTCGGACCCGACGGTCCAGGCGGGGTGGATGGGGAACATCCGCCCGTTCAGCGTGCAGCACCTTGATCCTTCGAGCTATCGCGGCATCAGCACGATGCAGGAGTTTCCGTATCCAGGAAAGCTGAAGCTGCGTGGACAAATCGCGGAGAAGGACGTGGAAGCGGAACGGTGGAATCTGGAGGCAACGCGAAGGCAAATCAAAGCCGAAGTGAAGTCGGCGTACTACGAACTTTCCGCGGTCGATCAAGCGCTCGCGGTCACGCAAAGGAATAAAAACCTGCTCGAAAAGCTGGCGCGCATTGCCGAAGAGAAATACAAGGTCGGCAAGGGGCTCCAGCAGGACATGATTCGCTCGCAGGTGGCGGTGAGCCGCATTCTCCAGACCTTTACGATGCTGAACCAGCAGCGGCGCACGTTAGTCGCAAAACTGAACAGCCTGATGCTCCGTCCATCCGACACCGCGATGGGAGCCCTCGCGCCTGTCGAGAAGGCGGAACTCAACTACTCGCTGGAAGAATTGACGGAGAAAGGCGTTGCAAATTCTCCGGAGATACGCCGGCAGGAGCAGCTCGTCGAGCAAAGCCAATACGCGGTGAATCTGGCGCGAAAGGACTACGACCCGGACTTTCGCGTGGGCTACGACTATCAACAGCGTCCGGGTTTGCCGGACATGCACGGCTTCAATGTGGGGATCAACGTGCCGATCTTCTACAAGACGAAGCAGCGAGAAGCGGTGCGCGAGGCGACTTTTACCGTGGAAAGCGGAAAGCAGGGCCGCGAGGCGATCCGAACGGCTTTGCTGTTTCAGGTGAAGGAGCAATATCTGCAGGCGAAAGCGTCGGACGAACTCCTCACCCTCTATTCCAAGGCCCTGGTTCCACAGTCCGCGCTGGCGCTGGAATCTTCCATGGCGGCCTATCAGACGGGCTCGCTCGACTTTGAAAGTCTGCTGGCGAATTTCCAGTCAGTCCTCGAATACGAGGTCAACTATTACGAAGAATTGGCCAATTACCAGAAGGCCCTCGTGAACCTGGAACAGATCACAGGTCTCGACTTGGTGAATTGAGGAAGAACCATGAATCGATACGCAAAAGTCATCAGGATCGCGGCGGGCATTGCCGTTGCTGGCACTGTTCTGCTGGTGGCGGCGCACTACCGGGTTGGCGTGGCCACGTGGGTTCTTGCGAGTTCCGCAGTTCAGTCCTCGCATGACCATCCCGCGGACAAGTCTGCTCTCGGTGAGAAGAAGATTCTCTATTGGTACGACGCCATGAATCCTGCTCTTCATTCTGATAAACCAGGCAAAGCCCCGGATGGTATGGATCTCGTGCCGAAGTATGCCGATTCGGAACCGTCTTCCGCCGGGCACAGCGGGCATCCGACAGCAGGTGTGCCGGCTGCTGCCTCCGAGAAGAAAATTCTGTATTGGTATGACGGAATGAATCCCGCTATGCGTTCCGATAAACCCGGGAAGGCCCCCGACGGGATGGATCTGGTTCCGATGTACGCCGATGCGGAGCGATCCATGGCGGAGGTGCCTCCGGGAACCGTGAAGATTTCGTCGACGAAACAACAACTGATCGGCGTGCGAACGGACACGGTCAAGCGCGAATCGCTGAAGCGCACGATCCGGGCAGTCGCGCAGGTGCAAATCGACGAAACCAAGATCGCCAGGATTCACGTGAAGATCGCCGGCTGGGTCGAGAAAGTGCAGGTGGACTTCATCGGCAAGCTCGTTCGCAAAGACCAGCCCCTGTTCAGCTTGTACAGCCCGGATTTGGTCGCGACGCAACAGGAATATCTGATCGCCCGCCGGGCAGAGAAAGACTTAGCGTCCGCTCCTTTTCAGGAAGTATCGCGGGGCGCGGAAACGCTGCTTGAGGCGGCGCGGCAGCGGCTGCGCCTCTGGGACATGAACGACGAGCAGATCCGGCAACTGGATGAAACCGGTGAGGTAAGCCGGACCACGACCATGTATTCGCCGATCGACGGCTTCGTGTTGAAACGCGAAGTCTTCGAAAGGAGCTACATCACACCGGAAACGGAACTCTACGAGATCGCTGATTTTTCGACGGTCTGGGTGAACGCGGAGATCTACGAATATGAGGTGCCCTACGTCAAGGTCGGGCAGTCCGCGCAAATGACGCTGAGCTACTTCCCTGGAAAGACCTACACGGGAAATATCGTATACATCTATCCGACCGTGGACCCGATGACGCGAACGGTCAAGGTCCGCCTGGAGTTCCGCAATCCCAATTTCCAGTTGAAACCCGACATGTTCGCCGACGTGCAGTTGAACATCGGCTACGGCACACAGACGGTCGTGCCGCAGGAAGCGGTACTGGATTCGGGTAGCGAGCAAATCGTGTTCGTCGCGACGGGCGACGGCTATTTCGAACCACGCAAAGTGCAACTGGGGCCGCGTCTGGAGGACCGCGTGGTGGTCCTGTCCGGGCTCCAGGCGGGAGAGACGATTGTCACTTCGGGGAACTTCCTAATCGACTCCGAGAGCCGCCTGAAGAATGCCATGGCCGGGATGAAGCACTGAAGCAGAGAGGAAGTCATGAGCCGGAAAACAAAAGCGCTGAGCTTCCTACTGAGCGGTCTCGTTCTTGCCGCCATCGCGGCGGGAGGTTTTTGGCTGCTGCGGGAGACGCAACCCAAGGTCTGCATGATTTGTCAGCGCAGCATTCACGCGCATTCGAGCGCAGTGGTAATGATCGACAAGAAGAGGGTGACGGTCTGCTGTATCCGTTGTGGCATCACGCACAACTTTCAAATCGGCAAGCCGGGAGAAGTGGTTGCGGTAACAGAGTTCCTCTCCGACCGGTCCATCGAACCCAAGGACGGGTTTTACGTGGAGGGGAGCCAGGTCTCGATGTGCGATCCCCATGAAGGGGTGTTGCTCGATCAGACGAAACACCCATACAGCCGGATTTTCGACCGCTGCGAGCCGAGCACCTATGCCTTTGCGAAGAGAGAAGACGCGGAAGGCTTCGTCCGCGCGAATGGGGGAAAGCTTCTGACTTGGGAAGAGTTGAAGAAGGAAGCCGGCGCAAAGCCATGATCAACCGCATCATCGAATTCTCGGCGCGCAACCGATTCATGGTCTTTCTGTTCACCTCCGTGGCCATTCTTCTGGGGTGGTACTCGCTCGGAAATACCAAAGTGGACGCCATCCCGGATCTGTCGGACACGCAAGTGATCATCTACAGCAAGTGGGACCGCAGCCCGGACATTATCGAAGATCAAGTCACCTATCCCATCACCTCCTCACTGCTCGGGATGCCGAAGATCAAGGACATCCGCGGTTTCTCGGATTTCGGCTATTCGTACGTGTACGTCATCTTCGAAGAAGGCACGGACATCTATTGGGCCCGTTCGCGAACACTGGAATACCTCAGCAGCATTCTTCCGCGCCTCCCGCAGGGGGTGGAGACCGAACTGGCGAAGGACGAAACGGCGGTTGGGTGGGTCTTTCAGTATGCGCTCATCGACAAGACGGGCCACTACAGCCTCGACCAGCTCAAAACCTACCAGGATTGGTACCTGCGTTATGCGCTCCAGGCGGTTCCGGGAGTGGCAGAAGTCGCTCCTGTAGGTGGTTTCGTCCGGCAATACCAGGTGAACATCGATCCGAACAAATTGCTGGCCTACAAGATCCCCGTGGACTCCGTCGTGGAGGCTGTCCGCAAGGGAAACAACGACGTAGGCGGGCGGCTCGTGGAATTCTCCGGCCGGGAGTACATGGTCCGGGGACGTGGATACGTCCACTCTCTTGGCGATCTCGAAAAGATTGTCGTGGGCAACAATCCGGCCACGGGGACGCCGATTCTGGTTCGTGATCTCGGAACG
>JBGOVR010000237.1:0-4671 GCA_041478205.1 Candidatus Acidiferrum sp. | reverse complement strand
CGGCATTTGGTTGGGTAGCGTTCGCGTTCGCAGCATTGGTGTTGGCCGTGTTGACTGCGGCCTGCGGAGCGACCTGCCGCGTCAGCGCCACGAGTTGGGAGACCAGGCTGTTAAATGCCGCCGGATTAAAGTCGTTGATCGAACCCGCGATACCGTCGATCTTGCGAATGTCCTCCTTGCTCAACCCCAGCGCCGCCAGCGCATTATTCAGCGCTTGCAACTGACTCTGTATGTTCGCCGTGGTCGTAGCAGGAGCGGCAGCGGCATTTGCTGCTAGTGCGTTTGCCGGCGCTGGCGTCGCGCGGGCCGGCGCAGCGGCGGGAGCCTGCAGGGCCGCTGCAATGTTTGTCGCAACGGCTTCTTGAGTGGCTGGCGGAGCGGTGAAGTTTGCAGCCGGAGCAGACGCGTTCGCGGGATTCGCTCGCGGTGCCGGCGCTTGGGCCAACAGGAACTCGGCTGCGGCCGAGAACAGCGTGAATTGGTTAACGGTGAACAGCCCCGCGGCCTGCGCGGTGTTCTCCGCCGAGGGCGTGAACTGGTCCCCGGTCGCAGCGGTAGCGCCATTGTTGGCGCTTGCTTTGCTCGGCGTCTCCGCCTGAAGTCCTTGGGCTTGTCCTGCCGTCTGATTCAACAAGATTTCTGTGAGATTGACGAGATCTACGAGTGCCATGCTTCCCCTCCGCGCCCCGGCGCACCTTGAGACGTAGCACCAGAGCGAAGCGCCCGAACGGGAACGGAAGATGGAGGGTGAGCGGCCGTCACACCGTGACCGCAGAGTGCCATTCGACGCCCGGCATTGAGCAATAGGTGTATCGGCAGGTGGGCGAAAAACTTTAGCGGTTTGCCGGGAAAAGCTTAGGAGCCTCGGAAAATTTCAGGGGGGCGCTGCAAAAAACTTTAGGGCAATGTTGTGGAAAATTCGGCCGTTGTGACTTATTAGTTTTCGCTGAGGAATTCGACCGTGGCGGGTTCCGGCAGCAGGCCAGCCTGGGTTCCGCGCTCGATCAGCTCGGTGACGGCGCGTTTGCCGCGCTCGCCGTAGCCGAGGGTCCACTTGTTGACGTACATGCCGACGAATTTGTCGGCCACATCGGTTTCCATGTCTCGCGCAAACTGCATGGCGTAGTTCAAGGCTTCTTCGCGGTGATCGAGGCCGTACTGGACGCTGTCGCGAATGGTTCTGGCAATTTGGCGCCCCAGCTCGGGACCCAGCGCGCGGCGCACGGCGTTTCCGCCGAGCGGCAACGGGAGCTTGGTGCGCTCGTGCCACCAGGCGCCGAGGTCCAGCACGCGGTGCAGTCCGAGTTGCGGGAAGAGGAGCTGACCCTCGTGGATGAGCAGGCCGGCGTCCACGACTTCTTTCTGCACGGCGTCGAGAATTTTGTCGAAGGGCATGACCACGGGCTCGAAGTTGGGCTCGAAGAGTTTGAGCGTCAGATAGGCGGTGGTGGTGAAGCCCGGGATGGCGATGCGCTTGCCGGCCAGCTCCTGCTGCCTCAGCGATTTCGAGGACACCACGATGGGACCGTAGCCTTCGCCGAAGCTCGCGCCGCAATCGAGCAAAATGTATTTATCTCGCAGGGTGGGATAGGCGGCGAAGCTGACCGCGGTGACGTCGTAGGTTTCGCGGAGCGCGGCGTCATTCAGGGTTTGAATGTCGGAGAGCACGTGGGTGTACTTGTAACCGGGCGTGGAGATCTTGTGGGTGGCCAGCGCGTAAAACATGAAAGCATCGTCGGAATCCGGCGAGTGCGCCAACTTGATTTCCAGCGCCTGCTGGGTGGATTTGGAAGTGGCTGTCGTACCCATGCGGTAGTCCCTTCGTCTCTTCGTGCGGCCGAGAAGCAGCCGGCTTTTTGTACGGCCGTCGAGCGTCGAGTGAAGTGCAACCGCGAAGCGGTTGACTGAAGCGCAAGCGCCAAGCGGCTGACTGAGCCCGGGCGTTGGCGGTTTCCGGTGAGACGCTCCCGTTGTGGGAGGCGCTGGCTGGAAACGAGAGGGACAGATCGTCCGTGCGCGGAGGTAAAAATGGAGTCGGACGCGGCCGGGCTTGCTTTCCGCACCGAGAGACTAGCATAACGCTGCCCTCGGCGACAAACGGGTGGCTGGTGATTGGTCGGAAAATTGTGGCGGCAACCCGCCCGGCGCGGCGCTCATAGACGATCCTTGAGGAGTTGTTCGACGTCCCGGCGGCCGTGGAGAATGCAGACAATTTGCAGGGGCTTTGTTTCGGGCCGATAGACGATCAGGTACGAGTAGACCGGGAAGAACTTCACCGCTTCCTCGGTCAAATTCTTGCGCCAGTGTCCGGCACCCGCGTTGGCCGCCAGAAAAACGATCTTGTCCCGGATAACCGACTCCACGCGGTCCGCCGTTTCCACGCTGCTCTGTTTTTTAAGGTACCGCCAGATCTGCACAAGATCCAGCGCGGCTTCCGGCGCAAGGACGTAGCGCCCTGTCATTCAGGCTTGGCTTTCAGGTCCGCCAGGTACGCATCGAGGTGCTCTTCGGGGATTCCTTGGCCCCGGTCCAGTTGTTCGATGCCGCGCCGGATCTTGGCCTGGATGGCTTCGCGGTTCTCGGAAAGCCAGCGGTCCTGTTCCTCCTGAGTTTCCAGCAGGCGCAACAGCACTTCCTCCACGCTGGCGGAGCCGGTGGCTTGCAGTTGCTTTTGGATTCTGGCTTCCAGAGCGGCATCACGGATTTCGATGTTCATCGCGGGTTCCTCGCGCGTTGGTGAGTGCGGTCTTCCGGCATCGCAGCCGCCGAGCCACGAAACGCCAATATGCGGCAGTTTATCATGATCCAGAGCGCGCGGATGGCCGTGTGGACCCGGGATGTTTGCCGCTAATCAGAGAACGTCCCGTCTGTCCCCATTCTTCCTACTCCCCCCACCCCTTTTTGTAAGAGTGTGATTCGATGGGACTTTAAGGGTGATTATGCATTTCACACAGAAAGGGGTAAACTGTGAAACCGTAGGTAGTGGGTCAGTTCAAACTGACCCACTACCAAACCGTAACAGGGCTTTGCAATTGTAATTGCAAATGGTATGTTAGCGACCTAACGAGGCCGTGCCTCACACAAACGAACACGAATAAGTTCCGAGAACGTCTACAGCAGTTAAACCCTCAGAAAACCGAAATTGGAGTTACCCCCAATGAATTTTAAGGATGCATTCGCATTAATGGGCAAGGATGAATCTTTCCGCGCGACTGTCTACGCGATGAACACACTCTTGATTCAGAAGGGAGTGTACACGGCGGAAGAGTTCGAGAAGCTTTTCTGCGAACACGCGATCAATTTTAAGAGGTCTTTTTCCGGCGCGAACGTGGGAGCGGAAACTTCTCGCGCAGTTTCTCTCTCCAGCCGATGGGCTCCTCTTTGAGATGCGAGCACTCGCAGATCACAGCATCCTCGCATTTTTCATGGTTGCCTATTTGGCACGCGGAGCAGGCTTCGCGGCACGATACCCAGGGCAGATCTACAGAGGTCTTAACCATTACTGGCCTTTCTATCATGCTCAAGTCGGAACCCACAAAACCCTGCCAGGAGTTTGCGATTTATAAGATCGCCGGGCTTGACCGATGCCCAACCGCTCCAATGTTTTCAACATCGATGCACAGGCTGTTTGCTTGAACAGCCAGGTGCGACGCAATGGCAGGATGAACCTGCCAAAGAAATCGCCCGCTCGCCAAAGCGGGTACAAATAATTTGGGGCGCTCTGAAAAACGGGTGCCCTTTTTCTGTCTCTGGTGAATGAAACAAGGCTAGACTTCGGGTGCGGAAGCGTTACGCTTATTATTCACCCAGAGGCGCACAGTCTAGCACGGCGATGTGACATGTATAGAGCCCACGCACCTGTGCATCGTTGCGGAAAACGTTGGAAAACTTATGGAGGTAGAAAAACAGAAGTTCGACGCGCTACTCGGAAAGCTCCTCAAGGCCAAGCCTGGGGAAGCCGGGGACAGACGGGACGTTCCCTGACTTCTACTCTCTCCAGTCGATGAAAAGCCAGTCATCGCAGCAGACATTATCCGCTAGCAGAAATCTGGGTCCGGCATCCTGAGAACAACAAGATCCGCCCCAACTGCAAGTAATCCTTGACATACGGTACCAATATGCTATAATGATTCTGTTAGGTTGGCACGGTTCCGTGCCCTGCGTACCATGCTCACCCGCCCCGCGGTCCTTCTAACCCCCATCGACCCGTTACTTGTTTGCAAACAGACCGCACTCGTAACTTCGCTGGAATCAACACTTATGCAAGTGTTGATTCTAAAGCACTTTAAGCTCCCTAGAATCAACACTTATGAAAAACGGGGGGGTACCAGGAAAATCAAAGTCGAAGAGCCGGCCTCCTTCAAGGTTCAGGGTAAACGGCGGCGGCCGCTGTAGGGGCGCGGACGCCGGGCTGAAGACCAAGCGCCTACATGCCTACATTAGGAAGCGGGCGGGCGCAGCCGGGAATGGCTGTGCCACAAGACCCAAGAACGGTTGGCAGAGTGTCCGACGGCGCACTACGGGAGATTTGGGATTAGCGTGGCGTCTTCGCCTGCGCGGAGTTGTTCGGCGGAGGCACGAGAGGGAGCTGACGGCGGCATGCCGCGGACCACATGCGTGAACTCACCGGGCCGGAGGACAACTTCGCCGGCGATGCGGCTATCCGCACTG
>JBGOVR010000131.1:0-12950 GCA_041478205.1 Candidatus Acidiferrum sp. | reverse complement strand
CGCTCTTCCGCGTTTCCGCCAGGACGTTGTCCAAGTATTCCTTCACGCCGCGATAGCGCGCGAAATAAGCTCCAATAAACTGCGCCGCTTCCTTCTGCGGGATACCCAGCTGCTGAGCCAGCCCAAACGGCGAAAGCCCATAAATGATTCCGAAGTTGATGGCCTTGGCCGCCCGCCGATGCTCCGCCGTCTGCGCCAGCGGGCCCACGCCGAAAACTTCCTGCGCGGTGCGCGCGTGAATGTCTTCTCCATTGCGAAAGGCTTCGATCAACACCGGGTCGCTGGAAAAATGCGCCATCACGCGCAGTTCGATCTGCGAATAGTCGGCCGCAAGAAGAATCTTGCCGGGCTCGGCAACAAAAGCCGCACGGATCTGGCGTCCAAGCTCCGTGCGAATCGGAATATTCTGCAGATTGGGGTCCGACGAGCTCAGCCGCCCGGTAGCCGTGCCCGTTTGCGAAAAACTCGTGTGCAGCCGCCCGGTCTCCGGCCGGATCAGCTTGGGGAGGCTGTCGACGTAAGTCGATTTGAGCTTCGCGATTTCCCGGTACTCGATAATTTTCGCCGGCAGTGCGTGCTGCGACGCCAGGTCCTCCAGGATGTCCGCGGCCGTCGATCGCACGCGCCCTCGGCCCCGCCGGAACGGCGCCTGCAAATTCAACTTGTCGAAAAGAATTTCGGCCAGTTGCGTCGGCGAATTGACGTTGAATTCCGCGCCCGCAAGTTCCCAAATCTCTTTCTCCAGCCGCCGGACTTCCTTTTCCAGCGCCTGCGACATCGCTTCCAGCGCCTTCGGATCGACGCGGATTCCGGCGCGCTCGATGTCCGCCAGAACCCCGGCCACCGGGAGATCGATTTTTTCGTAAACCCCCTCGAGCTTTTCCGCCTCAACCAGCGCCCGCAGCGTCGGCGCAAGCCGCTGAAGGTGATCCGCCCGCTCGCCGGGCCCCCCGCCGATCATCACATTCGTCTGCCGCATCACCACGTCGGCAAAATTGTGATTCGCCGTCGTGGGGCGCAGCAAATAAGAGTAGATCTGCGTCGCATGTCGGATATTTCCAAAGCGCCCGCCCAGGATCTGGAAAAGTTTGGGATCATGCACGATCTTGGGGCGCTCGCCATCGGCGAGAAACGCGGCAAGCACCTGGAGAGCTTCTCCCTTTTCATCGAACCACACCGAGCGGCCCTCACCCGCCTTCGAAGAAACTTCGATCGAAGCAATGCGCGTGCCGAATCCCTCCGCCTCGCGATCCCCCGTCTCCAGATTGAACCAGACCGCCAGCGGCTCCTTTGCGGGAAGCTTGCCCAGATACTCGCGAAACTCCGCCACCGTGGCCAACTGCGCGTAATCCGTCTCCAGGATCGGCTCCGCGCTAGCCGCCACGCTGGCCGCCACCACTTCCGAACCCAGCTCCTTCAAAAGCGAATTGAACCCCAGTTCCCGGTACAGCGCTGCCAGCAAGACGGAATCCGGCTCGCGCCGCTGCAAATTGTTGAGGTCCAGTTCCATGGGAACCTGGGTAGCAATCGTCGCCAGTTGCTTCGAAAGCAACACCTGTTCGCGCTGCTGCTGCAAGGCTTCGCGATAGCGTTTGTTGGAAACTTCGGCGGCGTGCTCGAGCGCGTTCTCTACGCTCCCGTATTTCTGGATCAGCTCGGTAGCCCCTTTTTCTCCAATTCCCTTTGCCCCGGGAATGTTGTCGATCGTGTCCCCCATCAGCGACATCACGTCGACAACTTTCTCCGGCGGCACGCCGAGAATCTCCTTCACTCTCGCTTCATCCACAATGACGTCGCCCTTCGCCCCGCCCGGACCAGTGCGCAGCACGCGCACGTTCTTGTCGACAAGTTGCATCATGTCCTTGTCGTTGGTGATCAGCAGCACATCCAGGTTCTTCTTCGCCGCCTGCTGCGCCAGCGCGCCAATCACGTCGTCCGCTTCGTAACCATCCAGCTCCAGGATGGGCAGGCGCATCGCCTCGCACAATCGCCGCACGTACGGAAGCTGCTGCGACAACTCATCCGGCATCGACGGCCGCTGCGCCTTGTATTTTTCGAACAGTTTGTCGCGAAAGGTGGGCTGCCGCGTATCGAAAACGATGCCCACGTAGTCCGGCTGGTAGTCCTTGAGCAGCCGCCGAAGAATATTATTGAACAGGAAGGGCACCTTGGTGGGAATGCCGGACGGCGCGTTCATCCGGTTCATCGGCGCATAGAAGGCGCGGTAGATGTGCGCCATGGCATCGACGAGGAAGAGTTTCTTCGCAGCGGAAGGCATCCCGGCGAGTATAGCAAAGCATAGCGGTACGCCTTCGCCGGCCAAAAAAGAAAGGGCGCACGTAGCGCGCCCCGCGATGAAACACGAACCGTAGAAAATACTTACTGCCCCGGTGCCCCCGAAGCCGGCGTTTCCGTGACCAGCAACAACCGCGTCCCGCCGTCCAGATGCACGTTCTTCCCCGTCGAGCTTATGACCGACACCGGCGCATTGTCCGCACCAGTCATGCTCAGACGCAATCCGCCCAAGCCAAAAACACCGCGGCTGTTCGGCGCCAGCTCTCCCGAAGAATTCGTTCCTCCCGTGGCATTCGCCTCGGAGCTGGTCCCGCTCGCGCCCGGGTAACCACTCGTGCCGTTCGACGTCGGCCGCGTGCCATTCATGCCCGAATTGTTTGCGGGATTACTCGGGTAACTCGACGGTCCACTCGGCCCAGACATCGGCTCGGCGCCCGATCCGCCAGCAAACGGGCTCGCCGGCGCGGCTAAGGCCCGGATCGTCACCTTCAAGGGCATCTCCTCGCCGCCTTTCAAGATCGCTTTGTCGAACCCGATGCCCAGCGCCGAATCGCTGTCGCCCTTCGAGCGCGCCGACGCCTGCGCAATGTGCCCGACCAGCTTGGTGCCCTTCGGCAAAATAGTCCGATCGTCGATCGACTTCACCGCTTCCGTCGTATGCGCAATGACGGCATCGCCTGACTTGGCCTTTTTCGAATCAATGGACGAGTTAAGTTCAGCGTTAATGGGCGTCCCACCCACCAACGATGCCTCGCTGTATCCACTTTTCCCCGCCGCCGACGGCTCTTGCGCACTCGCAAATCGGACGATGACGCCAGCGGTAAAAACCCCGGCGACGGCAAAAACCGCTCCACGCAGCAAGTTCAATCTTGCGATTTTCATAGTGGGAGATCTCCTCTAAACGGAAACAATTTTAGAGGCCGGGTATTGGCTGGGCTATTGGTTTAGATCTAGATCCAAGGGATTCGCAGCGTCCGAGTCCGCGGACGGCGGGGGCTGCACGACCAAAAGCAGGCGCGTGCCGCTATCGATATGCATATTCTTCTTGGCCGAGAGCAGCACCGTCCCATGCGACCCGTCCGATGTCGGCGTGTACACTTTCAGGTCCGGACGTCCGAAGGCACCCTTGCTGTCGGGCGTGAAAAGGCCATCCGACGTAAATTCTCCCTCCGCCACCGGGGCGGCCCCCAGCGGTGCGCGAAGCGTGGTGCGCGGCGTTTCGTAAATCGTGGATACAACCAAGGCGTTGCTCGCTGTCGCCGGGCCAGCCGAGCTGTCCTCGACCGGAACCGCACGAGGAGCTGTCTCCAAGCTCTTCGGCGCAGCCGCATCCGGAGATAGCGGCGCCACGGTACCCACCGCCAGCGCCTGAATGCCCGCATTCAGGATAACTTCCTGGCCATCCTTCAAAACCGCCTTGTCAAACTGAACGAATATCGCGGACCCCGCTCGCCCGCGCCCACCGGATGTTACCCGCACCACGTGTCCAACGATCTTCGTGCCCTTGGGAAAGATAACGCTGCGTTCGTACGTGACGTCCTCGGCCACTTCCGCCGTGACCGGATCGCCAGCCCGGGTCTTCCGCGTGTCCAACGACTCATCCAGGGAGGCGTTAAACGCCGTCCCCACGCACAAGGGCGCAACGACAGCTGCAGGTGGAGTCTGATCTTTTATCTCTTTTTTACCGCTTGGCTGGAGCAGTGAAGGAGCTTGTCCGCTGGCCCCCGGAACTGCGAGGGCACCTATCAAAAGCAAGCTGGCCGTCAGTTTCATCATAATGCGTCCTCCCTGACTGGGAAAACCGCAGGGCCGGGAGACCCAACTCAACGACACCCATACCGCTGAGTGGAAAGATTGCACGAGGCAAACCAAACTACAAATACTGTATTTTGTTATAGTTAGAAGAAATAGACCGCGCTCCCACCAGTGCAAAAATGGGTCCCAGTACCGCAAAATTCGATACCCAGTCCCTAAACGATCCCAAGCGGCTTGGCTACCTCCGCAAGGATCTCCGCCGCCCGCAGCAGTTGCTCCCGCTTGTGCGCCGCACTCACAATGGCCCGCAGTCTCGCCTTCCCTTCGGCCACCGTCGGGAACCCCACCGCCGGGGCAAACACCCCGGCCTCGAACAGTTTGTTCGAGAATTCAAACGCCTTGGCCGCATCCCCGACGTGGATCGGAATAATCGGCGTTTCACTCACCTTGAACTGGAATCCTCGCTTCTTGAGCTCCCGCTTGAAGAATTTCGTATTCGCCCACAGTTTCTTGACCAGCTTCTCCCCTTCCGCCGAATCCAGCAGCGTGAAAGCCGCCTGGCAAGCCGCCGCCGTAGCCGGCGGATGCGAGGTGGAAAAAAGAAACGGCCGCGCCCTAAGATAAAGAAAATCAACAAGATCGCGCGATCCGCAGACGTAACCGCCCATGGCCCCAATAGCCTTGCTCAGCGTCCCCACCTGAATCTGTACCCGCCCGTGGCAATTGAAATGGTCGATGGTTCCGCGGCCTCCCCGCCCCAGCACCCCCGAGGAATGCGCGTCATCCACCATCATGATGCAGTCATACTTTTCCGCCAGGTCGCACAGCGCAGGCAACGGCGCGATGTCGCCGTCCATCGAAAACACCCCGTCCGTAATAATCAGCTTGTGGCCATTCCAGTTCGCCGTTTCCTGCAGGATGCGCTCGCAGTCCGCCACATCTTTGTGCTTGAAAACCTTGATCGTAGCCCTCGAAAGCCGCGCCCCATCGATGATCGAAGCATGATTCAGCTCATCGGATACGATCAGATCTTCCTTGCCGAGCACCGCCGAAACCGTCCCCGCATTGGCGGTGAACCCCGATTGAAACACCACGCAAGCCTCGACGTTCTTGAACCTTGCAATCTGCTCTTCCAGCTCGATGTGCAGTTTCATCGTGCCCGCAATGGTCCGCACCGCCCCAGCACCCGCCCCATACTTGCGAACCGCCTCCAGCGCCGCCTTCCGCAGCGCCTTATGCGTGGTCAGTCCCAAATAATTATTGGAGGCCAGGTTGATCACTTCCTTGCCGTCAAACGTGCATACCGGCTTCTGCTCGCCCTCCAGCACGCGCAGCCGAGGCGCTACACCTTTCGCGCGAAGCTCGCTAAGCTGGTCCGACACGTACTGCAATGGATTCCGCTTGGTCGTTTGCGTTCCACTCTCTGACATTCACTCACCCCTTCCGATCGATCCTGCCGTTGCCACACCCTGTCGTCCCCGTGTCCTTTGATCCGCTAGCGTAGCAGAGCGCTCATTTCTGCGACCTGAAGGTTCTTCCATCTCGTCTCTGTGGACTCTGTGCTTTCATTGGCCTCTGTGTTAATTCTTGCTCTTTCAGTTCCCCACACTTCGGCGGTGTCTCGGCTTCGTTACTTCGTTACTTCATTACTTCTTTACTTCGTTTTCTCCCTCACTTCACCCCATCCGGATACAACAAAATCTTCCCCGCCCACCCACTCTGCAACATCGCAAACGCGCTTTCAAACTTCTCCAGCGAACTCCGCTCCCCAAAGAGTGGCTCCAAATCAAGCCGCCGGGCCTTTAGCAGCGCCGTCATCTGCACCCACGTGCCATACATCCGCCGCCCATAAATCCCCTGCACGGTCGCGCCCTTGAAAATCACGTCGTTCACCAAATCCAGCGGCACCGCTTCCGTCGGTATTCCCAGCAGCGACGCCCGCCCTCCGGCTCTCAACGAACGAAAACCCTGCTGGATCGCCGTGGGATTGCCGGACATCTCCAAAAGCACATCCACGCCAGTGCCGCTCGTCTCGGACTTGATGCGCTCCACGGAATCGATCTCCGCCGGGTTGAGCACCACGTCCGCCCCCATTTTCTTCGCCATGGCCCGGCGCTGCTCGTTCGTTTCCGTGGCGAACACCGTCGAGCTCCCGCAAGCCTTGGCCACCGCAATGGACATAAGCCCGATAGGCCCGCACCCGGTAACCAGCACGGTTTGCCCCGCAATAGCACCCGCGAGCACCGTGTGCACCGCGTTCCCCAGCGGGTCCAGAATCGCCCCGTAGTGTTCCGGAATTGCCGGATCGAGCTTCCAGATGTTCGACGCCGGAATCTTCACGAATTCCGCGAACGCGCCGTCCTGATCGATGCCGATAATGCGCAGCTTCTGGCAAATATGCGCTTCGCCCAGCCGGCACTGGTGGCAATGCCCGCAGTTCAAGTGCATCTCGGCGCTCACAACGTCGCCGGGCTTCAGCGCGGAAACCTCCTCGCCGATCCGCTCCACAACTCCGCAGAACTCATGCCCCAGCGTGACCGGCGGCTTGATGCGCCCCTGCGACCAGCGGTCCCACCCATAAATGTGCAGATCGGTCCCGCAAATCGAAGCCGCACGCACGCGCACCAGCACGTCGGCCGGGCCAACCGCGGGAACGTTCGCAGTTTCAAACGATAGACCCCGCGCCGGCTGCATCTTGCGCAAGGCTTTCATCGTCGTCGGCATCGTGGAGGTCGCCTAGTAGGACGCTGCTTGAGGCACGAAATTCCAATGCTAGCACACCCCGTAGCTCCCGCCAGAACTTGTGCTGGCCCGGTCGGGAGGCTTGCGCTCTTTTTGCTCGGGCGTTTCCGAAACTAGGCATAAATGTGTTGCGGATCGCGGCGCTAAACTTCAAGATGGAGCGTGCTTCGCCTTTCTCCTAGCGTGGGGGAAGTTAGTGCATAGCCTCGACATAAGTATTTCCATCTTCTTTAACAGTTTCGCCCACCGCTGGTGGACCTTTGATGAAATCGTCTCCTTCATCGAGATCAATGAACTCGTTAAGGGCGGGTTGTTTCTCACTGTTTTCTTTTTCCTTTGGTTTCAGTCGAAGGAGGAGACCCGCAGCGCCGAGGTGACCGAAAAGCGCCAGATATTGCTCTACACTTTGCTCGTATGTATCCCAGGGCTCTTGGTGGTTCGGGCGCTGGCAGCCCTCCTACCCTTCCGGGCGAGGCCTCTGGACAATCCGGTCCTGCATCTTCGACCGACTGCCGGCTTTGATCCGCATCATTTTGTGCCCTGGAGTTCTTTCCCCAGCGACCACGCGTTCTTGTTTTTCGCCTTAGCGGCCGGGATGTTCCTGGTCAACAGGAAGGTGGGATATCTTTTATATCTGCACTCCATCTTACTCATCGCCGTGCCCCGGCTTATCATAGGGATTCACTATCCATCCGACCTTATCGTTGGTGCTCTGCTGGGAATGGGGTCGGCCTACACCGCCAAATGGCCCAGATGGCGGTCGTTGGTGACGCGTCCGGCGTGGCGGCTGCAAGAATGGTCACCCGGACTTTTTTATGGCTGCCTATTTTTTATTTCCGCTGAAACGGCGGAATTGTACAACCCTCTCAGGACCGCGGCTATCGGCACCTTGAAGCTTCTCCACTTCCTGCCGTTCCTGGCGAGGCACTAAATACCTCTTCTCCATTCTCTGGGAATGGCCGCTGGATTCGACCGGAATACTCGCAAGCCACCGTCTACGGATGCGGATATCTGCCAAGAGGAGCAGAACGCCCTTGACTTTCCCACGCTTCTGTGGTAGATTAAAAATTGATCACTTTCGTTCAAAGCGCCGCTCCTCCGGCGCTTTTTCGTTTTTCAGGACCCCCTACGAATCTAATCTAAGACCTTTATTGGCAACGGGTTACACACTCTTTGTACCACTCGACACCACGGAAACTGCCGTAACTCGCTTGAAATCATAAATTTATGCACTCCTGTGAAAAACCACGGAGGGTATACCCCCTAAAATCGAAACAAGGGCGAAAATCGATGGCCTGGGACTTAGCGTGCCAGGCGCCCCAGTTCCTCCGCGCGAGGGAGAGCCACAACCCCTCCCCACTGCGGCGGCGGTCCATCTAGCCGTTTATAAACTCGCCAACAGCCTCCATGTCTAACTCTCTTTAGAATCAACACTTGCAAAAGTGTATCAAAACAAAAGACTTTAACTCCCTTTAGAATGAACACTTATGAA
The DNA here is from genome assembly GCA_041478205.1 of Candidatus Acidiferrum sp. Taxonomy (GTDB): domain Bacteria; phylum Acidobacteriota; class Terriglobia; order Acidiferrales; family UBA7541; genus Acidiferrum. The sequence goes on along the minus strand of JBGOVR010000131.1, from coordinate 4,666 downwards.
AAACAGGGGGAGGGGGGCCTCCGAGTCTCTCTGGCAACAGACCCGATTTCGTCTCGGCATGGGCTTTACAGACCGGTTCTGTAGTCGCCAGTCTTCAGACTGGCCCGGGGACTTTTTCCGCAGCCTGTTTAGGTCGGGGCCTCCCCTCACCGCGACAATTCTTCCAGCGCCAGCCCGTTCGTCCGCGGCCCGAGGACAGCGATGATCACCGCGACTCCGCACATCGCGGAGGCAAGCAGAACAAAGACGGCGGGAACTCCGTAAACCAGTACCGCACCGATTAGCAGCGAAGAGAGGGCCGCGCTAAGCCGGCTCCAGCTATACGTGAACCCCACGCCCGTGGCCCGGATGCGCGTGGGAAACAACTCGGACTGATACGCGTGAAACGTCGCGGAGAACCAATAATTACAGAGCGTCAGCAGCGCTCCGAAAGCGATCACCGCCGCGGGCGCGGTGGCATTGCCGAAGCCCAGCCCGAAAAGCGCGACAAGCAGCGCCAGAACCACGATCGTCCACTTGCGCTCCAGGCGATCCGAGGTGATCGCGCCCAGCAGCGGCCCGATCGGAGAAACCATGGCGATCAGCAGCGTGTACTCCAGCGAATGCAGCAGCGAAACCCCGCGCTTCAAAAGAAAAGTCGGCGCCCAGTTCGCGAACCCGTAGAACCCAATCGTTTGCAGCGCCTGAAACAAAATGAGCATCACCGTGCGCGGCAAATACGGCTGTCGCCACAGTTCGGCAAACGACGCACGTTCGGGTGCCGCGAAAGGCGGCTTGGGGCTTGCCGCGATCGCGATTTCGGTCGGACGCGCGGTCGAAAACGATTCTGCTTCAAGGGCAGACACGACAGCTTCGGCTTCCGCGATGCGCCCGCGGCTCTCCAGCCAGCGCGGCGATTCCGGCAACTTGCGCCGAAACCACCACGTCAGCAGCGCGCCGCTACCTCCAATGATCATCACCCAGCGCCAGCCCGCAAACAAAAAATGCGTGGGCACCAAAAGCCGCGACAGCATCGCCGCCACCGGCACGGCGCTGAACCCTACCACCTGCGTAATGGCAACATAGCGGCCGCGCGCGCGACTCGGCACAATCTCCGTAACGTACGTGTCGATGACGATGATCTCGGCACCGATGCCGAGGCCCGCGAAAAAGCGCAGCGCGATCAGCCATCCCGCCGAAGGCGCGAACGCACCCGCCAGCGTAAACACCGAATAAATGAGCAATAGCGTAATGAACGCGCTGCGCCGCCCCATGCGGTCGCTGCCCATCCCAAACACAATGGCGCCGAAAAACATTCCGAGAAAACCGGACGCTACAAAGATGCTGAATTGTTTGAGAGAGAAGAACCCGGACTGCTGCAGCGCAGCCCCGATATACGCAACAATGAAAATGTCGTAGAGATCGAAGAAGTTTCCCAGCGAAACCAGAGCGATAAATCGCTGGTGAAATCTTCCCAGCGGCAGCCGCTCCATCCGAGCCGCAATCGATGAGGCAACACCCTGCGTCGAGGAATTCATGAATAGATTTCACCCGCCGCTGGCACTTGTAGGGGCGCAGCATTGCTGCGCTCCAGCTTGGCACTTACTTCCCTTGCTCGACCAGGCCGGTTTTTTCCAGCGCGCGAAGGTATTCCAAAACGAGCTCGAGCGAAATGGGACCGTACTCCGCCGACACCGCGTCCCGAATCTGCCGCGTGCTCCGCTTCCCGTCGGCAAAGTTGAGCACTTCGTAAGCATATTCTTCGCTGGAGCCCCACAGGCCTTCGTAGCTCAGCAGTTTCGGTGTGGCGATCCCGGCGGCCTTCGCATGATCGGCAAAATAGTCGTACCCAAACACCGCCAGCGGCCCCTTGGGCTCGGGCTTGCGCTTGTAGAGCACAGCTCCCTCCGCCGGCCCGTGAGGAGGTTCGCACTGCGGTGGACCGTCGTTGATCACGCTGATCGACGACTGTCCCGTGAACGGCTTGGTGGACTCCGCAACCGCCCGGTCGTACGCTTGGTATTGCTGGTAAAAGCTGCACGCGTCTTCCATCGGAACATTCCACATGAGCGGCTCCGACTGCGATTTCCGCAGCTCATGCGCCTGCAAAATAGCCGAGCCGAGCCACGCCTGTTGGCTTGCGTTTGCCAGGAAATACCCACTTGCGGCTCCGATGAACGCAGCTCGCTTGAGCTTGGTGGGATCGATATTTGCCGCAGTGTCGAAATTCGTGTGGATATAGCGATCGGGCCAGTCATTCAAATAAATCGCCGGTATTTTGAATGAGGAATCCTGATAGACATCATGATCGCTGCCCATGGTATAGGCGCTGAATTGCGCCAGCAGCGGCTCCTTGCCGCCTTCGGGCGCGACAAACGGATATTCGGCGCTGCCGGTTGCCGCGAATTTGTACGATTGCTCGTTCACGAATTCCGCGAACGCCCAGGCCACATCGTGCACAAACGACGGCAGGCTCATCGGCCCGCGCGTAACGTGAAACACCGCCTTCGTCGCCGGCCCGCCGCCCACCATGTCCATGTGCACGGCGGCTTTGATGCGCCGCGCGAATTCGGGTTTTGCATTCAGCAGTGTCACCGTTCCTTCGACCTCCGGCGGCCAGATAAAACGAATGGTTCGCGCGGGGCGAGCGAGTATCTTCTCGTTGATGAGTTTCTGTAGCGTGCGCGCGACTTCGAGAATCGTCACGCAACCACTGGCGTTGTCATTGGCTCCGGGACGCTGGTGGTCCAGATGGCAGCTAAACGCGATCTCTTCTTCCTTGAGTTTCGGGTCCGCGCCGGGAATCGTCGCGGTCACCACTTCGTAGTTCCCGGGATGCTGCCCGGCCTTCACGCTCGCATGCAGCCGAATCGCTTCGCCCTTGCCCAGCCGCTCGCGTAGAGCCCGCGCGGTTTTCAGCGAAACCATAAACCCAAACGTCTTGGTCGGCGAAAACGTTTCGAGGTGTCCCCACCGAATCAGGTTGTCGTCCTCTCCCCACCAGGCCGTTTTCTGATTCTGCGCGTAACTCACAATCCCCGCCGCGCCAAATTTCCCGACAGCCAAATCCTGCACCGCGCCCGGCTGCGCGCCCGCGAGGACGATCTTGCCCTTCACGTCCTTGCCCGCATAATCACTTTCTTTGGTGCCCTCGCCCACATCCACCAAAGCCGCCGTCACATCCGCGCTCTCGCTGTCTTCCGCCAGAACTACCGGCTCCGCTTCATAACTCGCCATTTTTACTGTGGCGCCGCCCTCTTTCATCTCCGACAACTCCGCGAATTCCGCGTCCCAGGCTGGACGCGACCGCTGCGTTCCGTAGAAGATTTTCCCGTCGGCGGGAAATTGCAGAATCGCGACATCGCTCAAGCCATAGGCGCGAGCGCGCTCCGCCACAAGCTCGGCAGCGGAATGAAATCCCTGGGAGCCGCGCTGGCGGTGGAACCTCGCGATGCCCTCCAAATTTCGCTTGGCGGTCTCGCTGCTCAGTTCCTGCGCCAGTACTGCGACATCCTTTTCTGGAAGCAGTGGCGGCTTCTGCCCGATCGCCACGCCCGAAAACGCCAGCCCGCTCGCAATCATCCACAACATTCGTCGCACGACACCCTCCGCTCGAAAACGCACACTACCATGCAAGCGCGCACGGCGCGCGCCGCGCATTCTACCCTTATTCGCGGTTTCGTGTGGCGCGAAGGATCAGCGAACAAGATTTACCGGCTTGGGTTCCCCGGCGTTCTTTTTTCAATAAACCAGTTTCAGCGAGAACTGGATCTGCCGGGAAGGCCCGGCCGTGTGGCTGATGATTCCGAATCCAGTGCCACGCACGGTGTTGGAAGGCAAGCCGAAATTGGCCACATTGAACACGTTGAAAAACTCGGCGCGAAATTCGAGGATGCCCAACTCGCTGTTTCCTCGGTGCCCAAAGGAAGTGTCTTTGATCAAGGCCATGTCGAAATCGCGGAAGCCGGGTCCGCGGAAGGTGTTGCGTCCCAGCGTGCCGAAGCCGCCGTGGTTGGGCCCCGTACCTCCGGCGACGCTGATGGGAATAAAGAAGAATGAGCTGTTGCCGGCGCCGCGGCCGAAATAATCCTCTCGTGCCGGACGGCTGGTGGAGAAGTCGGGCATGACGGCAAGGTCCGGGCGATCCGTTCCGCCGGCGCCAGCGCCGGTTTGTTGGATTCCGGAGTAGACCGTAAAAGGGGGTCCACTCGTCAAGGAGGTGATGTTCAGGAACTGCCATCCCGTGGTGACGCGTCTTCCCAATGGGCGGAGAAAGTTCAAGCGGTCAAATGGCAGGGACTGAATCAGGCTCAACGAAAAGACGTGGGTCACATCGAAAGTGGAGGGGCCCTTGTCGGCTTCGGGTCTTAAGGGATTCTGCGGCAGCGTTTGCAAGATCACGCCCGCATTGGAGGGAAGACCTCCGAGCACGGCGCTGGTGTCGTCGATCGATTTGGAAAAAGTGTAAGTGGCCTGGAGGCTGAGTCCAATGCGCGAGTAGTTGTCGCTGACACTGGTTTGCAGGGAGTGATACGAGGAATGAGACCCGGTGGTCATGATGGACTCCGGGCCAAAGCCTCCGGTCGCATGCCCCGCGGCGTTGAACTGCGTAAAGGGCGCAAAGGCCGGGTCGGCGCCGGCATAGCCGTTGGGTGAAAACACGCTGGCGAGATGGATTCCCGCCGTG
>JBGOVR010000195.1:0-7265 GCA_041478205.1 Candidatus Acidiferrum sp. | reverse complement strand
GCCGCGCTGGTCGTCGCAGGAATTGCGCAATCTGTGGGCGCGCCGATTTCCGTCGCTGCGATTCTCGCCATAGTTGTGATGCTGGCTGCCCTTTTCCTGCTGCCGGCTATTCGTGGCTGGGGATTGCAGGTGCGTCATGCCTCTTGGAACTTCGTTGGCTTCATCGCCGCGGTGGGCTACATCGCACTGGCGGCCTTTACGCATCACGCCGCGCTTGCTCGCGTGCGGGAGTTCGCCTCGCTCGAGCACCTCGATGTGCAAGCGATTGGCGCTCTGCCTCTGCCGCCCTCGCTTTGGCACTGGGACGGTTTGGTTCTTACGCCGCGCGGCGTGTACGAGACGCGCATGGATCTTAGCGGCAACCCAGACCAGGTCCAAGCTGCGGCCTCGAATCCAGCCGCGGAAGTTTTTCCGCTCGAGTACCGCTTTTATCCAGACGCTCCTCCAAATTCCTACATCGATGCGGCGAAGCGTCTCCCGGAAGTACAAACCGTTTTGTGGTTTTGCCGTTTTCCGGTGACCCGCTTCCACAAAGAAGGCAATGACGCCATCGTGGAAATCGCGGACTTGCGTTTCCCGCACGTGCGCCCGGATCGACCCGCGTCGTTCACCTATCGCGTGCGTTTCGGCGCTGATGGAAAGGTGCGGTCACAAGGCTGGGTCCGGCGTTAGTGGCATAGACTTTAGTCTGTGCTCTCTTCCCCGGCGCTTATGTGGGCACACACTGAAGTCCATGCCACCTAACAAACGTTCTGAGGGGAAAACCTAGCGGGCTGCCTTGCTATCCGCGGGATGAATCACAACCTGACGTTCCTCGCCTACACCGACACTTTCCGTGCGGATGCCCGGCATTTCCTTCAACGCCAGATGCACGATGCGGCGTTCCCGCGACGACATGGGATTCAAGCGAAACGCCTGCTTCGAAGACTGCACGCGCTCCGCGGCTATGCGCGCGGTCATGCGCAGCTCTTCAAAACGTAACGCGCGGTAGCCACCGCAGTCGACATGAATTTTCTCGTGGTAGGCCGGCTCCAGCCGCAACGCGCGAAACGCAAGATGCTCGAACGCCTTCAGAACTTCCGCTCCGCGCTCCAACAGCAATTCCTTATCTCTTCCATCGAGATCGGCGATGACTTCCGCATCGCCTCCGGCATCCGGCGCAACCTCTTGCACGGTCACTTTTAGTTGAAACCCCGCAGCGCGGACAGTCTTTTCCAGAAACTCCCGGAGCGCCGCGGCTGCGGCCTGTCTATCGAGATGGCCATCCTTGATGAGTTCTAGAGCCATAACTCCCCGAACGAAAGGTATGCGTCCGTTGCAGGAAAGGGTTTCTTACGACTTCTTACCGCGTGCTGGCTTGGCCGGCGCAGCCGCCACGGGATGCGTGCGGTTCAGCCACACCTGCTGCACGATCCCCACAAGGCTGCTGGTGAGAATATACACCGCCAGGCCGCTGGAAATCGGGGAGATCATGAAAATACCCGCCATGGTAATCGGCATGATCTTCATCATCGTCTGCTGCTGCGGGTCCGTTGCCGTCATCGGCGTCATTTTCGAAACCAGGTACATCGATAGGCCCATGATGATCGGCAAGATGTAATAAGGATCCTTGGCGGATAGATCGGTGATCCAGCCGAACCACCGCGCGTGCCGCATCTCGATGGCGAATCGCAACACGGTATTCAGCCCAAACCAGATCGGCATCTGCAGAAACATCTGGAAGCATCCGCCCACCGGGTTGATGCCCTCGCGGCTATAGACGGCCATCACTTCCTTGTTCATTTCAGCCTTGCGCGGGTCGCGCATCGAGTATTTCTTATACTTCTCCTGAATCTGCTTGATTTCCGGCCCCACGCGCTGCATTTTCAGCGTCGTCCGGTAACTGGAGATACGCAGCGGAAAAAGCAGCATGTTGACGACCAGCGTGAGGACAACGATCGCCCAGCCCCAATTGGGAATGTAATCGTGCAGCCACTTCAAGCCGTGAAACAGCGGATCGGCGATAAATTCGAGCCAGCCGAAATTCACCAACGCGTGTAGCGGCGGGGTCATCTTCTTCAGATCGTCGTAGTCTTTCGGGCCGACATAAACGCGCAACGCCGCGGGCTGTGCCGCCGTCGCAGTGGCCACCTGCGGCACGGGTTCCTGCGCGTCCTTCCCCTCAACTTGAACTGTGCGGGATAGTTTCCAGTAGCGCGTCTCGAGAGAACCAGGCGCGGCGCCGTTCGGCGGAAGAAATGCCACCGTGAAATAGCGGTCCTCGATCCCCGTCCAATCCTTGCCGCCTTGCCACACCCCGCCTGCCCATTTTTCCAGACCGTCGAGCTTCTTGGCCGCGACGTTGGTTACCTTGCCGTTTTCGGTGTAAAAGGTCGAAACCGTATCGATGGGGGCAGGATTCGTGACCGTCAAATCGCCGAAGCCGCCCAGCCAGGCCAGTCCCGCCGTGAGGGGAGCGCCGTTCAGCTTAGCTGAAGTTTCGGCGCGCACCACGTAGGTGTGATCGAAGTGGAAACGTTTGGTAATTTCGAGGTGGCCGTTGCTCCAGGAAAATTCCACGTCGGCGGGAGCGTTCAGGCTGCTCGCCGGCGACGAAATCTGATAAAGCCCATCATTCGCTGCAGATTCGAGTTGCGCGTCATCCAGGACGACGGCGAACGGCCAACCGCCTGTCTGCGCCGCCGCCTCCGGGTGCACGACATCCAGCACGCGCGGTGGTTTCGAGTCGTCGGTGTAATGTTTGAGCTGCCAGCTCTTAACCACCCCACCATGATTTGAGAATTCCACGCGATACAAGTCGTTCTCGACGACGATCGTGCGCTCTTGAACGTCGCTTTTCGCGGGGACACTCGCCTGCACGGCGGCCGAGATCGCGGTGGCCGTTCCGTGCGGCAACGCAGGATTTGTCGATGAAGTTGTATTTGTTGACAAAGTTGCGGCCGAGCCGGTGGAAGGCGAGGCGCTCTGCGCCGGTCGATTCGCCTGCGGAGGCACGATCGAGGGCTTGGGCGCGAAGAAGCGCGCCCACAGCAGAATCACACCCATCGAGAGCAGCGACGCCACCAAAATGCGCAGCTCGGGGGTAAGATTCTTCTTCTTTTGCGGCTCGCTCACGAATGGACCTCGTTTGCACCGATGGAGCGTCCGCCGCCGGCCGCGGCAGAGCTACATGGCACGTCTTCCCACGTCTCCGGAACGGGGTCGAATCCGAATCTGCGCGAGAGCGGCTGGCAACGCAACAAACGTTTCAGCGTGAGCCATGACCCGCGCAAAACGCCGAAGCGTTCCACCGCTTCATAGGAATACCGCGAACACGTCGGCTCAAACCGGCAGCTTCCCGCAAACAGCATCGACAAATACGCCTTATAAAAACGCAGCGCGAACAACGCCACCCGCACACCACGTGGGATAGACTTTAGTCTGTCCATTCCATCTTTTTCTGTTTCGCTCGCGGCAACCGTCGCAATATCTTCCAAGCCTACGGCTTCCCATTCGCCCCGCCGCTCTGCAGCAAGCGCAGCAGATCCGCCGTCAGCGCTGCAAACGGCGCGCGCGCCATGGCGCTCTTCGGGTGTATGACGATGTCCCATCCCGCGGGTATCTCCTGACGATGGCAGCGCACGATTTCACGAATTCGCCGCCGCATGCGGTTGCGCACCACCGCGCCGCCCAGCGCCTTCTTTATGCTGAAGCCAAAGCGGCTCTGCGGCATTTGATTCGCGCGAAAGAAAACAGTGAAGTGGGAACTCGACCGGCGCTTCCCGGTGCGGTACACCGCGTCAAACTCTCCGCGCCGCACCAACCGCGCCTCGCGTGGAAACTCCAGCCGCCCCGCATTACTCGGGCGTGAGCCGATGACGTCCCTTCTTACGGCGCGCCGCAAGCACCTTGCGGCCGCCTTTCGTCTTCATGCGCACGCGAAAACCGTGCGTCTTGGCGCGCCGGCGTTTGCGCGGTTGATATGTGCGCTTTGGCAAAGCAATCCCCCTCTTATCTTACGTGCCACGCGGACCGCTTCTTTCAGGTGTCCGCGAGCACGCGCCGCTATCCACACAGTCCCATAGCGGTCGACAGGCCGCCTCAGCGGCTCTTTTCGAATTAGTAAGTGTAGTCGACCCTCACGCACAGGGTCAAGAAACCTCGCGTACATCGCAGCAATATGTAGGCGCTGGGCTTCAGCCCGGTGAATGCGCTCCGCAGCTGCCCCTTATCGCCTCCAACCGTTGGAATCACTTGCAGCTACTCGCCGCGCAGATTACTGTACCTACGCAAAACGCGCACGTTTCGAGAGGACATTCCAAATGATTATCCGCAGCCGGAAGCTGGTAGCGTTCACTGTTCCCCTGTTTTTTCTCTTCGCGGCAAGCCACTCACATGGCCAAGACAAAGCAGGCACCAAGCAGGACGTCGAAAAACGCCTGAAAGCCGTGGAAAAGCCGCAATCCGCAAAACCTCTCGACGCAGTCGTGAAAACGTTGTTCGCGGCCCACCGGTTTGAGCAGGTGGCGATTTCCCCCGACGCCAGCAAAGTCGCCTGGGTCGAAACCCTGGTGGACAAAAACGGCACGCCAACCGGCAACACCGCGATCCATCTGAAGGACCTCAAGAACGCTGTAGCTACCACAAAGCGCATCAGCGCCGCCGCGCCGGGCTCCGCCCACGCCGAAGGCAACGTCGCCTGGTCGCCGGACAGCAAAAAGATTGCATTCCTCTCCGACGTGGCCAAGAAAGGCCAACTCCAGCTCTACGTCGTGAGCGCCACGGGTGGTCCCGCGAAAAAGCTCACCAGCGTCAAAGGCTTCCTGACCGCTCCAGGCTGGTCGCCGGATGCCAAGACGATCGCCGTTCTTCTCACGGAGCACGCCACACGCGCCTCCGGACCCCTGGTCGCCGAAACCCCGGAAACCGGTGAAATCAAGGACGCGTTTTTCGAACAGCGCCTCGCCCTCGTCGACGTCGCCACCGGCAAGCGGCGCCAAATCTCCCCCGCCGACACCTACATCTATGAATACGACTGGTCCCCAGACGGCACTCGTTTCGCCGTCACCTCCGCGCCCGGCAATGGCGACAACAACTGGTGGATCGCCGAGCTCTACACCCTCGATGCCGCCACCGGCCTGATGAAATCCATTTACAAACCCAAGCTGCAAATCACCAATCCCGCGTGGTCGCCCGACGGCAAGCAAATCGCTCTCATCGAAGGACTCATGAGCGACGAAGGCATCACCGGCGGAGACATTTTCACCCTCAATAGCGACGGAAGCGACGTGAAAAACGTCACCAATGGCATGAAAGCCTCCGCCGCCTGGCTCGGTTGGCAGCTAGACGGCTCCAAGATCCTCTTCAGTGAATTTGTCGGCGGCAACAGCGCCATCGCGACCCTGGAACCCGCCACCGGCAAAATCGAAGAGCGTTGGTCTTCGGAAGGCGCGCTCACTGCGGGCGGGATTTTCGGCTTCACGCTCTCAGCTTCCAGCGATAGCAACACCATCGCAGGCGTTTTCTCATCGTTCGCCCATGCGCCGGAGGTTGTTCTTCTCACCGGTACGCCGCTCGCGCCCGCGTCTCTCACGTCCATCAACGCCGGTCTCACACCCGCCTGGGGCGAAGCCAAAAGCATCACCTGGAAAACTGACGGCCACGAAGTGCAGGGCTGGCTCCTCTATCCCCGCGATTTCGACCCCGCAAAAAAATATCCGCTCGTCGTGAATGTTCATGGCGGACCCTCTTCTCTCGAGCTATCGCACTGGCCCGGCGTCCATGATTTCTCCACCGGCCTCTCGGGCATGGGCTATTTCGTTCTGTATCCCAATCCCCGCGGCAGCTACGGCCAAGGCGAAGCCTTCACGCGCGGCAACGTAAAAGACTTTGGCTACGGCGATTTCAAGGACATTCTCGCCGGTGTCGATGAAGCTCTTCGCGTCGCCCCCATCGACGCCAATCGCCTTGGCATCACCGGCTGGAGCTACGGCGGCTACATGACCATGTGGGCCGTCACGCAGACCAACCGCTTCAAAGCCGCGATGGCAGGCGCAGGCATCGCCAATTATCAGAGCTACTACGGCGAAAACTCCATCGATCAGTGGATGATTCCCTTCTTCGGCAAGTCCGTCTACGACGATCCTGAGGCGTACGCCAAAAGCTCGCCCATCACCTTCATCAAAAAGGTCAAGACGCCCACGCTCATCCTGGTTGGCGACAGCGACGGCGAATGCCCCACGCCGCAATCCTTCGAGTTCTGGCACGCCCTCAAGACCCTCGGAGTCGAAACCCAGTTTGTCGTCTACGAGCACGAAGGCCACTTGTTCGCCAGCCGCGCGCACCAGCGCGACGTCATCGAGCGCACCCTCTCCTGGTTCGACGCCCATCTGCGTTGACGGATCCCGTGGCACAGCCAACCTGGCTGTGTCCTCTCCCGCCCCGCAGCGCCGTCCCGCTCCTCGCTGTGTCATCCCGACCGCAGGGCCGCGCCCTTTGCGGCCCGGAGTCGAGGGACCCTGGCTTGATTGCAACCCCACTCAGACCCTTGAGATCATCTTCCGGCCACGCCTGCCCGCGCCGACGCGAAACTCCTATCCCTTGTAGGGGCGGCGCTTGCCCCGCCCGGCCACCGCGTCTTGGCACCTCTCCAACCCGCGAAGACCCGCAAGGCACAGCACCGCTGCGCCCCACCTTGGCAACCAAAGTTAACTTCAGGACTGCCGCCGATGCGCGATCCGAGCCGCCGGTAGTGGGTCAGTTTCCGGTTAGCAAGTTAATCGGGAGTTGACTGCGTTTTGGCTTCGCACTCGGGCGGGTCGGGGTTTCTAGTTCGCCATGCCAACCGGACGACGTATACTGTCGATGCTCACTGCCTACAGGAACGGTAAATGAAGAGACTGCGGATCGTTGTTTCACTTCCCAATGACAACGCCTACCAGCATGAGCAGGGAGTAGTGGCGAAGTCAACCGGAGAAAGCTTGGGGCTCGATCTGCAAGTCATGCGTGCGCAGGATGACTCTATCACGCAAAGCCAGCAGTTACTGCAAATCATCCAATCCCGTTTGGCAATCCGGCCCGATGCATTCTTAGTTGAACCTGTGACCGGGATGGGACTTCCCCGCGTCGCTGAAGCCGCGGTTGCGGAGGGGATTGCATGGGTGATCAGTAACAGCGATGTGGACTATGTCAAACGTCTCCGCAAAAGCCCCCAGGTTCCCGTATTCATCGTGACCCAGGGACAATACGAAATTGGCCAGCTTCAAGGCAAGCAGCTTGCCGCACTT
>JBGOVR010000108.1:0-16858 GCA_041478205.1 Candidatus Acidiferrum sp. | reverse complement strand
TGATAAGCCGTTCGCCATGCCGATCGAGGATATTTTTTCGATTTCGGGGCGCGGCACGGTGGTGACCGGGCGGGTGGAGCGCGGCAAGGTGAAGGTAGGCGAAGAAATCGAGATTGTGGGCTTCCGTCCGACGCAGAAGAGAGTGGTGACGGGCGTGGAGATGTTCCGGAAGTTGCTGGATGAAGGGCTTGCGGGCGACAACGTGGGGTTGCTGCTGCGCGGCACGGAAAAAGAAGACGTGGAGCGCGGGCAAGTGGTGTGCAAGCCGGGATCGATCACGCCGCACACGAAGTTCAAGGCGGAAGCGTACGTATTGACGAAGGAAGAAGGCGGGCGGCACACGCCGTTTTTCACGGGGTATAGGCCGCAGTTTTATTTCCGGACGACAGACGTGACGGGGGACGTGAAGTTGCCGACTGGGGTGGAGATGGTGATGCCGGGAGACAACGTGAGCTGCGAAGTGTCGCTGATCACGCCGGTCGCTTTGGAGAAGGGCTTGCGCTTCGCGATTCGCGAAGGCGGCCACACCGTCGGCGCCGGCGCGGTCACCGAGATCATCGAGTAGCTTCGGTATTTTTAGAAAAGGGTTTTGAAGGGGAAAATGAGACAAGGCGACAAAATTCGCATTCGTTTGAAAGCGTACGACCACCGGATTCTGGACCAATCCACGCGAGAAATCGTGGAAACGGCGAAGCGGACCGGGGCCGATGTTGCGGGCCCGATTCCCCTGCCGACGACGATCAATCGCTGGACGGTGCTGCGGTCGCCGCACGTGGACAAGAAATCGCGCGAGCAGTTCGAGATGCGCACCCACAAGCGGCTGATCGACATCCTGGAACCCACGCCGGACACCGTGGATGCGTTGATGAAGCTGGATCTGCCGCCGGGCGTGGACGTCGAGATCAAGGCGTTCGGGCACGCGGGAAAGTAAGGAAGTGGTCCGTAATCAGTCGTCAGTTCTCAGTGGTGTTCCGGGTTTTGCTGAAAGCTGATTGTTGACGACGGAGAACTCACGAGAAGCGCGCAGCCAATACCTAAGGGCATGCTGCAAGAGAGAGACAAGGCGATGGCGGTCGACGGAATTATCGGAATTAAGCTGGGGATGACGCAAGTCTTCCAGAACGACGGGACGCTGGTGGGCTGCACGGTTCTGCAGGCCGGCCCGTGCGTGGTAGTGCAGCGCCGAACAAAAACCAAGGACGGTTACGAGGCCGCGCAACTCGGTCTCGTGGAATTCGTCAAGCCACAGCGCGTGAACAAAGCCATGACCGGGCACTACAAAAAGGCCGGTGTGGCGCCCATGAAGGTGCTGCAGGAAGTGCGCCTCGAAGAGTCCGCGGATGAAACCAAGGTGGGCGACCGCGTTTTGGTGGACCGCTTCACGACGGGTGAACTGGTGGATATCTGCGGCGTGAGCAAGGGCAAAGGATTTGCGGGCGGCGTGAAGCGCTGGCACTACGCTGGCGGCGACGCGACGCACGGCTCCATGTTTCACCGCGCGCCGGGCGGCATCGGCGGCAGTTCATTCCCATCGCGCGTATGGAAGAACCAGCATTTTCCGGGTCACATGGGAAATGCGCGGGTCACCGCGAAGAACTTGAAGGTCGTGAAAGTGGACACGGACGAGAACCTGCTGCTGGTGAAAGGCTCGGTGCCGGGTCCAAGAGGGACGTACATTTTTATTCGCAAGATTCGCAAGGCGAAGAAGGCCAAGTAAGCGATTTGTTGGCGGGGCGTTCCGGCGCGGCCGGAACGAGTTTCGAGAGCGAGAAGGAAACGAAATTATGCCGGTCGTGGATGTAGTAAATCTGGATGGCAAGAAGGTAGGTCAGGTGGAGCTCGCGGACGCGGTCTTCGGCGCGAAAGTGAATCCACACCTGCTGCACGAGGCGTCGCGCTGGTATCTCCGCGGACTGCGCGCGGGCACGCACAAGACCAAGGACAAGAGCGAAGTGAGCGGCGCGGGCCGCAAGCTTTGGAAGCAGAAGGGCACGGGCCGCGCACGCGTGGGTTCGATCAGGTCGCCGCTCTGGCGCCACGGCGGCACGGTGCACGGGCCCAAGCCGCGGGATTACAGTTACGCGCTGCCGAAAAAGATGCTCCTGGGCGCGCTGCGCTCGGCGCTGTCGGCCAAGCTGGCGGAGCAGAAGCTCACCGTTGTGGATGAGTGGTCGCTGGAAACCCACAAGACCAAGGCGTTGCGCCTGGTATTGGGCAAGCTGAACCACACGAAATCGGCCTTGCTGGTGGCCCATGGCGAAAACCGTAACCTGGAACTCGCCAGCCAGAACCTGCATCGTGTAAAGCTGGTGGCACCCAACGTTTTGCAGCCGTACGACCTGCTGAACCACGATTTGTTGCTGCTGTCGAAGGACGCGGTAGCGCGGTTGGTCCACACGCTCGATCCGGAGAGGGCCCCGGCGGTCGTGCCCGACGTGGAAACGATTGCGCCCGCGGCGAAGCCAGCAAAGAAGGAAGCGGCTCCGAAAGCGGCGGCCAAGCCAGCAGCGAAAAAAGAAAAGCCGGCCGTGAAGAAAGCCGCAAAACCAGGAAAGAAGGGGAAGGAATAAGTTATGTCGACCCCTCACTATCAGATTATTCGCCGGCCGATCATTACCGAAAAAGGTCTGGGCGTAAAAGAATTACACCACACGGTGGTGTTTGAAGTCGCGGCGGGCGCGACCAAGACGCAGATTAAAGAGGCCGTCCAGCAGATCTTCAAGGTCAAGGTGGACGACGTGCGCACCGCGAACTTCCACGGAAAAATGCGCCGGCGCGGGCAGAGCGTGGGATACCGGCGCGATTGGAAGAAAGCGTACGTGAAGCTCGCCGAAGGCGAGAAGATGATCGAGTACGCGGAGAATTTGTAAAGACCCGGCCGTGTTGGAAAATGTGCGAGCAAGGCAGCAGAACGCAAGAGGTAGGCGATGGGACTGAAGAGCTTTAATCCGTATACGGCGTCACGGCGGTTCATCACCGTCCTGGACAAGAGCCACATCACCAAGCAAGTGCCGGAAAAGGCCTTGCTGGAACCCAAGAAGCGCTCGGGTGGGCGGAATAACCACGGCGAAATCGTGGTATGGCACCGCGGCGGCGGACATAAGAAGCAGTATCGCCAGGTGGACTTCCGGCGCGACAAAGTGGGCGTGCCTGCGAAAGTCGCGGCCATCGAGTACGACCCGAACCGCAGCTCGAACATCGCGCTGCTGCACTACGCCGACGGCGAAAAGCGCTATATCCTGCACCCGGTGGGTCTGGAAGTGGGCGCGACGGTATCGACCGGCGAAGGCGCGGACATTCTTCCGGGCAACGCCCTGAAGATCCGGCACATTCCGCCGGGCACGATGGTGCACAACCTCGAGCTGTATCCGGGGCGCGGCGGCCAGGCGGTACGCTCGGCGGGCGGCGCGGCGCAGCTTCTGAGTAAAGAAGGCGACCTCGCGCTGGTGAAGATGCCCTCCGGCGAGGTTCGCAAGTTTTCGATCGATTGCATGGCGACGATTGGGCAGGTAGGCAACCTCGACCATGAGAATGAGACCTTCGGCAAGGCGGGACGCACGCGGTGGCGCGGCATCAAGCCCACGGTTCGCGGCGTGGCCATGAACCCGGTGGATCACCCGCACGGCGGCGGTGAAGGCAAGGTAAAGGGAAATCACCCGCAAACACCGTGGGCTTTCCCGACGCTGGGCAAGAAGACGCGGCGGAACAAGCGCACCGACAAGCAGATTGTGCAAAGAAGGAAGTAAGGACCGGAGCAAGACACGAACAACAGACGCAAGAAACCGGGTTGCGACGACAGAGCGGCCTGGTGAGAGCAAAAACAATGCGAGCGACAAGAACAACACGATCGGGGCGTACCGCCAGCCGGAGAACCAGACGGCCAGTGAAGCGCGCGCCCTCTAAAGCAAGAACCGCAAAGCACGCCACCAAGCCGGCACGCCCGGGAGTAAAAGTGGCCGTGGCTCCGCCGGAGCCGGTGCTGTACAAGCTGTGCAAGCCGGGCTGGGGAGTCGTGGTGGAACAGATTCCGAACGCACAGGGAACGCGGTTTGTATGCCCCTTCTGCCCGAAGTCGCACCGCGTGCCAGGTCCGGTGCGTGGATTCAAGAAGATGCGGCGAGCGCAGTGGAGCCGTTTGCGCCGCGTGGAGGAATAGGAACCCGATGGCACGCTCACTGAAAAAGGGACCGTTTGTCGACGGCCACCTGCGCGTAAAGGTCGAAGCGCTCAACACGCGGAATGAGAAGAAAGTGGTGAAGACCTGGTCGCGGCGCTCGACAATTGTGCCGGAAATGATCGGCCACACCATCGCGGTGCACAACGGGAAGAAGTTCATTCCCGTGTATGTGACCGAGCAGATGATCGGGCACAAGCTGGGCGAGTTCTCGCCCACGCGCACATTTAAAGGGCACGCCGTGAAGGCGGCGCTCGAAAGGGCGGCGGGCCCGGCTCCGGGAGCTCCAAGTGGTGCGGCAGGAGGCGGCGCAGCTCCGGCAGCGCCGAAGGCATAAACCATGGCGGACGCACAACACAGTGGATCGATTGAAGCGCACGCGCTCGCAAAGCACGTGCGGATGTCTCCGCAAAAGGCGCGCCTGGTGATCGATTTGATCCGCGGGCGGAAAGTGCAGGACGCGCTGCAGACCTTGCGGTTTACGCCCAAGCGCTCGGCCAAACACATTGAGAAGGTGCTGCGCAGCGCCATCGCGAATGCGGAGCGCAAGGCCGAAGATGCCGGCGCGCCGCTCGATGTGGACGAATTGTTTGTATCGCAGTGCTTTGTGAATGAAGGCGCGCGGTGGAAGCGGCTGCGTCCAGCCCCGATGGGCCGGGCGTTCCGCTACCAGAAGCGTACGGCGCACCTGTGGGTCGGCGTGGCCGAGCATCACGTGGCGGCAGCCGAGCGCGTTGCGGCGATTCAAGCGGAAGCGGTGGCGCAGAAGGGCGTGCGCGGCACGGCGCGTCGCGTGCGCAAAGCGCTGACCGGGAAACAACAAGGACCAAAGAAGGGCAAGAAGTAAGGTCGCCTCCGACTGGGTCGGGGCCGCAAGAACGAGAAGAGGATCAGAATGGGACAGAAGACACACCCGTACGGATTTCGCCTCGGCTACAACAAGCCGTGGAAGTCGCGCTGGTATGCCGACCGCGACTACGCCGAGCTGCTACATGAAGACGTGAAGCTGCGGCGCGAGCTGAAGGAACGCCTGAAGAGCGCGGGCATCAGCTCGATCGACATCGAGCGCGCGGCCAACAAGCTGGTGGTGCGCATCTATACGGCGCGTCCCGGAATCATCATCGGGCGCAAGGGCGCGGAGATCGACAAGCTCAAGCAGGAAGTACAGAAGCGCACCAAGCGCGAAGTGCACATCGACATCCTGGAAGTGCACCGCCCGGAGCTGGATGCGCAGCTCGTCGCGGAATCGATCGCGTTGCAGCTCGAAAAGCGCGTGGCCTTCCGCCGCGCGATGCGCAAAGCGGTGGACTCCGCGCTGCGCTTTGGCTGCAAGGGCATCAAGGTGCGCGTAGCCGGGCGTTTGAACGGCGCGGAAATCGCCCGCAAAGAGTGGTACCTGCAGGGGCGCCTGCCGCTGCAGACGCTGCGCGCCGACATCGATTATGGCACCGCGGAAGCGAACACGACCTACGGCGTGATCGGCGTGAAGTGCTGGGTTTATCAGGGCGAAAACGTGCCCAAGCGCGCTTCGAAGTTGCAAAAAGAGCGCGAAGGCGTGGCTGCGGCGTAAAGCGGCCGCTGGCGTGTTGCGGGAACGACGAAATCAGGAAGCGAGAACATAGCGATGTTGATGCCGAGGAAAGTGAAGTACCGAAAGCAAATGCGCGGCCGGCGCAATGGCAAGGCCTGGCGCGGCAGCGATTTGGCGTTCGGGGAATACGGGCTGAAGGCCATGGAAGCCGCGTGGATAACGGACCGGCAAATCGAAGCGTCGCGCGTGGCCATCTCGCGGTTCACCAAGCGCGGCGGAAAATTGTGGATCCGCATTTTCCCGGACAAGCCGTTCACGAAGAAGCCGGCGGAAACGCGCATGGGCAAGGGCAAAGGCGCGCCGGAAAAGTGGGTGTCGGTGGTAAAGCCGGGGCGCATCATGTTTGAAATGGCGGGCGTTGACGAAGCGACGGCCAAGGAAGCTTTGGGGCTGGCGGCGAATAAGCTGCCCATTCCCACGAAGTTCGTCAGCCGCGCGGGGAGCTTTTAATTATGCCGCGGCGCATTGAAAAGATCCGTGAAGCGGGCGTCAACGAGCTCGAAGCGCAGCAGAAAGAGCTGACCGAGCAGATTTTCCGGCTGAGGTTTCAGCTCACCACCGGACAAGCGGAAGCGCTGAAGCGCCTCCGCGAATCAAAAAAGGATCTCGCGCGGGTAAAAACGCTTCTGCGCGCGCAAGAATTGTCGACAGCGAGGAAGGCGTAATGGCAACCGAAACACCAAACACCGCGGCGGATACGCGCCACGAGCGGCAAGTGCTCACCGGGCGTGTGACCAGCGCCAAGATGGAAAAGACCATCGTCGTGGAAGTATTGCGGCTGGTGCAGCACCCGAAATACCGCCGCGTGGTGCGCATCTCCAAAAAGTTTTACGCGCACGACGAGCAGCGCCAGGCCAAGACCGGAGACACCGTGCGCATCGTGGCTTCGCGGCCCATCTCCAAGCTTAAACGCTGGCGGCTCAAAGAAGTGCTGACGCGCAACGCGTCGGCGGAATAAGCGGGACCGGGGAGCGGACCAATGATTCAGATGCGAACCTGGCTGACGGTGGCCGACAATTCCGGCGCGCGAAAGCTTATGTGCATTTTGCCCGTGGGCGGCGACGTGGGACTAAAGGCGGGTCTCGGCGACGTCATCACCGCGTCGGTGAAAGAAGCCACGCCGGAAAGCCAGGTCAAACAGGGTACGGTGGTAAAGGCCGTGATCGTGCGAATGCGTAAGGAGCGGCGGCGCAAGGATGGCACCTACATCCGCTTCGACGACAACGCCGCGGTGCTCATCAACGATGCGGGCGAACCAGTCGGAACGCGCGTGTTCGGCCCGGTGGCCAGAGAGCTGCGCGGGAAGTTCACCAAAATTGTTTCGCTGGCTCCGGAGGTTTGGTAGGCCATGACACTGAGACACGAACGAGCCGAGCGCGAGACCATCAGCATCCGCAAGGGCGACCAGGTACGCGTGATGGCCGGCCGCGATGCCGGCAAGACCGGGCGAGTGCTCTCAATCCACGCCAAGACCAACAGGGTAGTCGTCGAGCACGTGGCCATCGTGAAGCGCCACACGCGGCCAAACCCGGCGAAGAACATCAAGGGCGGCATCGTGGAGAAGGAAGCCGCCATCAACGTGTCCAACGTGATGGTGATTTGCGCGAGCTGCGGAAAGCACACGCGCATCGGGCACACGGTGTTGCCGGACGGCACCAAGGTGCGCAGTTGCAAGCGTTGCAACGGCACGCTGGATAAGTAAAGACGCGAAACGTATCGCAAGGATTGTAAGGACGAGGACAGGAATGGCGACGAAGACCCGATTGCAGGAAAAATACCGGAATGAGACCGTGCCGGCGTTGATGAAACACTTTAGCTGGAAGAACGTCATGGCCGTGCCGAAATTGGCGAAGGTTACGGTGAACATCGGCCTCGGCGAAGCCAGCCAGAACGCCAAGCTACTGGACACCGCGGCCGTCGAGCTGGGGCAGATCACCGGGCAGAAGGCCATCATCACCCGGGCGAAAAAATCGATCGCGAACTTCAAGATTCGCAAAGGCATGCCCATCGGCTGCGCGGTCACGCTGCGCGGCGACAAGATGTATGAATTCATCGACCGCCTATGCAACGTGGTGCTGCCGCGCGTGCGCGACTTCCGCGGCTTGCCTTCCAACGCTTTCGACGGGCGCGGCAACTACACCCTGGGATTGAAAGACCAGTTGGTGTTTCCGGAAATCGACTACACCCGCGTGGACAAGATCAAGGGCATGAACATTACGCTGACGACGACTGCGCACAACGACGAGGAAGGCCGGGAGCTGTTGAAGGGCCTGGGTTTCCCGCTGCGCACTCCAGGGGGACCACAATAAATGGCACGCCTCGCAAAAATTGCCAAGATGCACAAGAAGCCGAAGTTCAAGGTGCGCGTGCGCAACCGCTGCCGCTGCTGCGGCCGCGCGCGCGGGTACATCCGCAAGTTTCAGATGTGCAGAATTTGTTTCCGCGGTATGGCGCTCAAGGGAGAAATTCCCGGCGTCGTGAAAGCGAGCTGGTAGGAGAACTATGCAAACCGATCCCATAGCCGATTTTTTGACCCGCATCCGCAACGCAACCGCGGCCAAGCACCAGCGCGTGGACGTGCCGGTGTCCAAGCTCAAAACCGAAATTGCGCGCATCCTCAAGGAAGAAGGCTACATCTCGACCTTCAAGCTGGTGGACGAGAACAAGACCCGCAAGATGCTGCGCGTTTTCCTGAAGTACACGCCGGACCGCCGCAGCGTCATCACAGGAGTGAAGCGCATTTCACGGCCCGGCGCGCGGTGCTACCTCGGCGCCATGGATATCCGGCCGGTCGTCGGCGGCCTGGGCATCAACATTCTGACCACGCCGAAGGGCTTGATGAGCGGCCGCGCGGCCCGCAAGGCCAAAGTCGGTGGCGAAATTCTCTGCGAGGTTTGGTAGTCGTTTGAACTTTGTAGGGGCGGGACTTGCCCCGTCCGGTGTAAGTGATCGAGTCAAGTTTTTTTGAGAGAAGGACACAGAACAGATGTCACGTATCGGGCGCAAACCAATTTCAGTGCCAGCCGGCGTGAAGATCGCGCTGCAGAGCGGCCAAGTGGACGTGCAAGGGCCGAAGGGCAAACTCACCGTGCCGCTGCCGCACGGCATCACCTTTGAACAAAAGGACGGCGTGCTGAACGCTCTGCGCGCCACCGAAGATCATCGCGCGCTGCACGGGCTCGCTCGCGCGCTCGTGGCCAACGCGGTCCTCGGCGTCACCCAGGGCTTCAAGAAGGAACTCGACATCGTCGGCGTCGGCTACCGCGCCGAGCTGAAAGGCAAAGCAATAGCTTTCGCGCTGGGCAAGTCGCACCCCATCGAGTTCAAGATTCCGGAAGGCATCCAGATTTCGGTGGACAAGCAGACGCACCTGGTCGTAAGCGGCGCGGACAAAGGCCAGGTTGGCCAGGTCGCGGCGAACATCCGCAAGCTGCGTCCACCCGATCCGTACAAGCAGAAGGGCATTCGCATCACCGGTGAGCGGCTCAAGAAAAAGGCTGGCAAGGCCGGAGCGAAGGCCGGCGGCGCGTAGTTCGCGTAAGAAACGCCGCGAAAAGGAGACAGCACAGTGGCATCGGCACGAGTTCGAAATTTGTCGCGCGATCTGCACCGCCGTCGGGTGCATGCCCGCGTGCGCACGAAAGTATCTGGAACGCCGGAGCGCCCGCGGCTGTGCGTATACCGCTCTCTGGGGCACATTTACGCGCAGGTCATCGACGACCGCACCGGCAAAACCTTGGTTTCGGCGAGTTCGCTCGACAAAGAGACCAAGAAGAATCTCAAGGGTGGCGGAAACGTTGCGGCGGCCAAGGTAATCGGCAAGACGGTTGCCGAGCGCGCCAAGGCCGCCGGAGTCAGCAAAGTTGTGTTCGACCGCGGCGGATACAAGTATCACGGCCGCGTCAAGGCGCTCGCAGACGCGGCGCGGGAAGCGGGGTTACAGTTCTAAGCCTATGTCGAAGCAAATTTTGCGAGATAGTTTAGCGGTACGCCGGCTGTTGGAAGTAAATCCTTCCGACTTGAAGGACGACGTGATTGCCATCAATCGCGTCACCAAGGTCGTAAAGGGCGGCAAGAACCTCAGCTTTTCGGCTCTGGTAGTCGTGGGCGACCACCACGGCCACGCGGGTTTCGGCATGGGCAAGGCGCGGGAAGTACCCATGGCCATCAAGAAGGGCATCGAGCAGGCCAAAAAGAATTTGATCAAGCTGAATTTGAAGGGCACCTCGATTCCGCACCAGGTGCTGGGCCGCTACGGCTCGGCGCAAGTGTTGCTTAAGCCCGCGTCGGAAGGCACCGGCGTGATTGCCGGCGGTCCGGTGCGCAAGGTGATGCAGGTAGCCGGGATTCACAACGTGCTAACCAAATCATTGGGGACCTCGAACCCGCACAACGTGGTCAAGGCCACCTTCGCCGCGCTGCTCAGCTTGAAAGATGTGGCTCACGTGGCTGAGATGCGCTCGAAGACCGTCGACGAAATTAGCGGCAGGACGCAGAAGGCTGTCGCGGGTGAGAGCGACTAATGACAGCCGAAAAGAAATCCGCCGCCGGCAAGAAAACCGGCGGCACGGTCAAGATCAAGTGGGTGGTCAGTTTTATCAGCTGCACCGATGACATGCGCCAGACCATTCGCGGGCTCGGGCTGCGCAGAATGCATCAAGTGGTCGAGCGCGAAGACACGCCGTCCATTCGCGGCATGATTCATAAAGTGCGGCATCTCGTGGAAGTGGTGGAATAGAGCAATGGCGAAAAAAGATTCAGGTGGCCGCAAATCGGCCAAAACACGTGGCGAGCATAAGCCAGCCAGCCCGGCTCGTGGCCCCCGCCGGTTCACCCTTTCGAATTTGAAGCCCCCCGCCGGCTCGCGCAAACGAAAATTTCGCGTGGGACGCGGGATGGGCTCGAAGCTCGGCAAGACCGCGGGTAAGGGCAATAAAGGCCAGAAGTCCCGCCGCGGCTATTCGCGCCGCCGCGGTTTTGAAGGCGGCCAGATGCCGCTGCACCGCCGCATGCCGAAGCGCGGGTTTCACAACCCGTTCGGCGTGACGTACTCGATCTTGAACCTGGAAGAGCTGAACGTTTTTCCGGCGGGCGAGACGGTGACCCCGGACTTGCTTCGCGCGCACGGGTTCATCCGCCGCAAGACCGATCGCATCAAGGTTCTTGGCGACGGCGAGCTAACCACCAAGCTGGCGATTCACGCGCACGCCTTCAGCGCATCCGCCAAAGAGAAGATTACGAAAGTAGGCGGCACGTTCGAGGTCGTAGCGTAGTCGTAAGGAAAAGCACAAGGCATGAACCGACTCTTCGAAGCATTTAAGAACCTCTTCCGCATCCCAGATTTGCGGAACCGGGTGTTCTTTACGCTGGCGCTGCTGGCGGTTTATCGCATTGGTGCGCACATTCCCACGCCCGGCATCAACTGGCGCGTGCTGGAAACTCTCTTCCAGCAGGGATCGGGTTCGTTTCTGGGTATTTTCGATCTGTTCAGCGGCGGCAACCTGCGGCGGCTTACGATTTTCGCGCTCGGCATCATGCCGTATATCACTTCGTCGATCATCTTGCAGTTGATGACGGTAGTATTCCCGTACCTCGAAAAGCTGCAAAAAGAGGGCGAGCTCGGTCGCCGCAAGATCACCCAGTACACTCGGTATTTGACGATCGTGTTGAGCGTGATCCAATCGACCACCATCGCATCGGCTCTCGAAACCAGCAACTTCGGCGGCGAGTCGCTCGTGTATCACCCCGGGTTGTCGTTCACCATCATGACCATCCTGACGCTGACGACCGGTTCGGCCTTCATCATGTGGCTGGGCGAGCAGATCACCGAACGCGGCATTGGAAACGGAATGTCGCTGATCATTTTCGTCGGCATCGTGGTGGGTCTGCCGCGCGGAATTCTGGACCTGTACGAAAAGGCCAAGACCCAAGCGTGGGGACCCTTTACCCCCCTGGCGCTGATTTTTCTCGTTGCGTTGATGATCGCCGTGGTGGCCTTCATCGTCTTTGTCGAAGGCGGGCAGCGCCGCATCCCGGTGCAGTACGCCAAGCGCGTGGTGGGCCGCAGGGTCATGGGCGGGCAATCGTCCTACTTGCCGTTGCGCGTGAATTCCGGCGGCGTGATTCCGCCGATTTTCGCCAGCTCGTTGCTGGCGTTTCCGGCTACCGCCGCGCTGATGTTCGGCACACGGTACGTCTTCGTGAAGGATTTTGCCAAGTACGTCGCGTTTGGCGAGCCGCTCTACAACCTGATTTATGTCGTCTTGATCGTGCTGTTCGCGTTTTTCTACGTCGGCATTGTTTTCAACCCGACGGAGCTTGCGGACAACATGCGCAAGAACGGCGGGTTCATCCCCGGCATTCGCCCGGGACGCACCACCAGCGAGCACGTCAGCAAGATTCTGAAGCGGCTGACGTTTATCGGCGCGGTGTATCTTGCGGTGGTCTGCCTGCTGCCGGAATGGCTCATCACTGGTATTCACTTGGACCATCTTGGCTGGGGCGTCGGCTCTTGGTTCGACCGGCACTTCCCGGTCTGGTTCCTCAAAGGCCTGGGCGTGCAGTTTTATTTCGGCGGAACGTCGCTTTTGATTGTCGTGGGCGTGGCCATGGACACGGTGCAACAGCTGGAAGCGCAGCTCGTCATGCGCAACTACGAAGGATTTGCGAGGAAGGGCCGGTTGCGTGGCCGGCGTTAATGAAAACGAGCGGAATAGGGCCGGACACCAAGTCCGCGGAACAGTTGGACCGTGCCGTGGTGTTTCTTGGGCCTCCAGGAGCGGGCAAGGGCACCCAGGCGAAAGAGTTGGCCAAGAAGTACGGTGTGCCGCATCTTTCGACGGGCGACATGCTCCGCGAGAACATCGCCAAGTGTTCGCCGCTCGGGGAGAAGGCCAAGCCGATCATGGAGCGCGGCGAGTTGGTGCCGGACTCCATGGTGCTGAAAATGGTGGCGCATCGCATCGAGGAGCCGGACTGCGCGCATGGTTTCGTGTTTGACGGGTTTCCCCGGACAGTGGCGCAGGCGCAGTATCTGGGTGAGTTGCTGAAGCAGCACGGTTACAAACGGGCTCTTGTTGTTTATTTCGCGATTGACCCGTCGCTGCTGCTGCGGCGTATCACTGGGCGGCGGATGTGCAAGGTCGGCGGCGAGATTTATAATATTTTCGAGCGCCCGCCGAAATCCGATGCACGGTGCGATAACGACGGCGGGGAACTCGAGCAGCGGCCGGACGATCGCGAGGAAATCGTTGCACCGCGGCTGCAGGCGTACGAAAAGCAGACCGCGCCGCTGGTGGCGTATTACCGGCGTCTGGGCCGGCTGCACGACGTGGACGCTTCGCGGAGTGTGAGCGACGTGGCGCGGCAGGTGCTCGAAATCGTGCGCGGGGCGCGTTGAGTTAACCCGGCTGAGCCGGGGTCACAGTGAACGAAGATGGCCATTCATCTGCGAAGCGCGGAAGAGTTGGAAAAGATGCACCGCGCCGGGCTCATCGTGCACGAGGTTTTGACGGCGCTGCGCGAGTTTGTACGGCCCGGGCTGACGACGATGGACCTCGAGAAGTTTGCCGAGGGAAAAATCGCCGGGAAGCCGGGAAAGCCGGCGTTTAAGGGGTACCGAGGGTATCCGTGCTCGCTGTGCACGTCGGTGAACAGCGAGATCGTTCACGGGATACCGTCGCCCAAGCGGAAACTTCACGAAGGCGACATCGTGTCGATCGATTTCGGGATGGAACTGAACGGGTATTTCGCGGATTCCGCGGTCACCGTGCCGGTAGGGCAGATTCGGCCGGAGACGCAGAAGCTGCTGGAAGTAACCCGCGAATCGCTGGACCGCGCGATCGACAAAATGCGCGCCGGCAACCGCCTCGGCGACGTCGGCAATGCGGTGCAAAGCTGGGTCGAGCAGCACGGGTATTCGGTGGTGCGGGAGTTTGTCGGGCACGGCATTGGAACGAAGATGCACGACGAGCCCAACCTGCCGAACTACGGCGATCCGGGACGCGGGGCGCGGCTGCAAGAGGGCATGGTGATTGCCGTCGAGCCGATGGTAAACGCGGGCCGGCCAGAAGTGCGGATGCGGGATGAGTGGGTGGCGGAAACGGCGGACGGCAGCCCCTCGGCGCACTTCGAGCATACGGTGGCGATTACCGCGAACGGCCCTTGGATTTTGACGCGGCCGAAAGAGATGAGCGGGCCGTCGTGGTGAAGAAATTGTAGTGGCCGGTCTTTAGACCGGGCAGAGCAACTCAGGAGATTATGGCGAGACCCATTCGCGACGACAAGAAGAAAGGCGACTCCGGGAATTCCAAGGAGGACGCCATTGAGGTGATGGCCACGGTCATCGAGCCGTTGCCAAACGCGATGTTCCGCGTCGAGCTGGAGAACAAGCACCGGGTTCTGGCGCACGTTTCCGGCAAGATGCGCAAGAATTTCATCCGCATTCTGGCGGGCGACAAGGTCGCGGTGGAGCTTTCGCCTTACGACCTGACGCGCGGCCGGATCGTGTATCGTTATAAGTAGAAGTAGCGGCGTCTTGGCGCCGCCGGTTGTAGCGGCGAGTTCATCTCGCCAAGTTTTGCAAGGGCGGGCGAGCCCGCCTGGAAACGTAGTGGCGGGTCTTAAGACCCGCCACCACGCGGCAAAGATTGAGGAGCATCGCGGCATGAAAGTACGGGCATCGGTAAAAAAGATTTGCGACAAATGCAAGGTGATCCATCGGCGCGGCGTGGTGCGGGTGATTTGCATCAACCCGAAGCACAAGCAGCGGCAGGGATAAGCACCCTCGTTAGGAGAATGGCATGGCACGCATAGCAGGTGTTGATCTTCCGGTTCAGAAGCGTTTGTGGGTCGGGTTGACCTCGATCTACGGCATCGGGCAGGAGCGCGCGAAAAAGCTCGCGGCCAAGGCCGGCGTCGATCACACGAAGAAGATTCGCGACCTGACGGAAGATGAAATCAATCATTTGCGCCAGGCCATCGAGCAGGAAGGCCGCGTGGAAGGCGATCTCCGTAAAGAGATCCAGATGAACATCCGCCGGCTGATCGAAATCCAGGCGTATCGCGGAATCCGGCACCGCCGGAATTTGCCGGTGCGCGGCCAGCGGACGCACACAAACGCGCGTACCCGCAAGGGTCCGCGGCGCGGAGCGGTGGCGGCGAAAAAGAAGATCACCGGCAAGAAGGGCTAGTTTTTCAGCGTCGCTGCTTGCCGCAGCGACGTGGAGTGCGGCGGCTAGCCGCCGCCTCCTCTTGGGTTTGTAGGGGCGCAGCATGCTGCGCCCCAGCTTGGCAAGATTGCAGCAACCAGAAACGGAGCACACGTGGCAAAAGAGCAGAAACCGGCAGGCGCAACGCCGGATACCGGGGCAGCGGCGAAACCCGCGGCCTCTAAGCGCAAGAAGGAATTCAAGAAGAAGCGCGAACGCCGCATCATTCCTCACGGTTTGGTGCACATCGCGGCGACGTTCAACAACACGCAGATCGCCATCACCGATATGGATGGCCGCGTGGTGTGCTGGTCGTCGTCGGGCGCGATCGGCTTCAAGGGTTCGCGCAAGGGCACGCCGTATGCCGCGCAGCAAGCCTCGCTGGCCGCCGCGGGCATCGCGCGCGATCAGTACGGCATGAAGAGCGTGGAAGTGCGCGTCAAGGGCCCGGGTTCCGGGCGCGAGTCCGCCGTGCGCGCGCTGGCCGCTTCGGGGTTGCACATCGTGGTGATTCGCGATGTGACGCCGATCCCCCACAACGGCTGTCGTCCGCCGAAGCGCCGTAGAGTTTGATGCGTTCGGGAAATTCAGCGGGACAGCCAAGCATGTCTGTCCCACCAGAGAGTTTTGGGAAGGGAGAATAGAAGTTGGCAAGACACCGAGATGCAGTTTGCCGCCTGTGCCGCCGGGAAGGGCAGAAACTGTTTTTGAAAGGCCTGCGGTGCTTCACGGAGAAGTGCGCGATCGAGAAGCGCAACTTCGTACCGGGACAGCACGGGCAGTCGCGGCGGCCAAAGGTAGCCGGCTACGGCCTGCAGTTGCGCGAGAAGCAGAAGATGAAGCGCACCTACGGGCTGCTGGAGCGCCAATTCCGCGGTTATTTCGAGAAGGCCCTGCGGATCAAAGGTCCCACGGGCGAAAACTTGATCATCATGCTGGAGCGGCGTCTGGATAACGTGGTGCGCCGCGCGGGCATGGCGGCCTCGCATGCGCAGGCACGGCAGCTCATTCTGCACGGCCACGTGCGTGTGAATGGGCACAAGGTAAACATTCCGTCCTACCTTGTAAAAGTCGGCGAGGAAATCGCGATCAAGGAAAAGATGCACCAGAACGCGATGATTTTGGACGCGCGGAACGTGGCGCAGAGCCAGAACTCCGTACCGTGGCTGGAGCAGGACCGCGAGCACTTCAAGGCCAAGGTTGTGGCGATGCCCAAGCGCGAAGACGTGCAGACCCCGGCCTTCAACGAACAGTTGATCGTCGAGTTGTACTCCAAGTAGAACGATGGCAACGGCCGGTCTAAAGACCGGCCGCTACAACATGGCCGGAGAGCCGGCGTCACGGAAACAAAAGTCTTGGGTGGCCGGTCACGCATCGGCTGCCAGAAGGGTTGACCGCTTCGCGGTCCCCCGAAAGGAAGGAACACGATGTGGAAGGGCTTTCAGAAACCCAAGCGTCTGGCATCCGAGCTGGAGTCGCTGACCGAGAAGTACGGGCGTTTTTCCGCGCAGCCGTTTGAGCGCGGCTGGGGCACCACGGTTGGAAATGGGCTGCGGCGCGCGCTATTAAGCTCGATTGAAGGCGCGGCCATCACGGCGGTAAAGATCGAAGGAGTGCTGCATGAATTTTCTTCGATTCCCGGCGTGGTCGAGGATGCCACGGACATCATTCTCAACCTCAAGCAGGTGCCCATCAAGCTGAACACCGATCTGCCGAAAACCATTTACCTAAATGTCGAGCATCCCGGCCCGGTCACCTCCGCGCAGGTCGAAGAAGACGCGGACTTCGCGGTGCTGGACAAGAGCGTGTACATCGCCACGGTCAGCGAAGGCGGCAAGCTGCAGATCGAGATGCGCGTCAAGAACGGCCGCGGTTATGTCGCCG
>JBGOVR010000070.1:0-22759 GCA_041478205.1 Candidatus Acidiferrum sp. | reverse complement strand
TAGCAAGTTTGGCCTCGCGATTCTTCGCAAGGCCTGGCTCAATCTCAACCTGGTATGGGCTGCAGCACTCGTGGTGACCGGCGTGGTCACTCTGCTGATGTAGCCTCTTGAATTTTGGCGGCCGCGGCCTGCACGCGACAGAACAGGGAAGTAGTGTAATGGAAACAAGAGAACTTATCCGCCATATTGAAGAAGACGCCTCACTGCCAACGGGCAGTTGCGAGCGATTCGCAGGCTACGCCGTGATCGGTCTGCCCTTTCACTCCGGGCACGTCCTGGCATTGCGACGGTTTCCGGCCACATCGCTAGGTGCGGGCTACACATCGATCTGGCACCGCGATCCCGGCGGCAAATGGATCTTCTATTCGACAGTGGCGCCGGAACAGTCCTGTTCCCGCTACTTCGGCGGTGAGGTAGAAGAGAACGTGCATGCACCGGTCCGCATCGACTGGAGCGGCCCCGACGAGTTTCGGGTTCTGGTAGAGGGCTCGCGCCCTCTGGTCTGGGAGGTGAAGCTGACGACCACTATCGCCTCGCGCCTCATGAACTCCGTCGCACATCTGTTGCCCGATTCGTGGTGGCAGAAGCGCTTCATGCTTCGCATCATGGCCTTGGCCGGGCGGTTCTTGCTGGGAACAGGAAAGATGAACTTGGCGGGCCGCACACCGAATGGGCAGGAATTCATAGCGAACCCGCAACAGGTCTGGCTCGTGAAGTCGAGCCGCGCTGTAGTTAACGGTGCGGACATCGGTCCGATTGGTCCTCTGCCCATGCAGGCGCGGCTCAATGAGTTCCTGATACCGCAGCGGGGCATTTTTGCGACGGCACGAGCTTTTCTTGAGAAAACGGAGGATATCGTTGTGTCTTCCCGTACTCGGCAACTTGCTCGGAGAAGCCATTCCGTCCGAATCTAAAACTGAAGACTGTGCCGCATTTGTCCTGTTAAGTCGGCTTGTAGGAAGTGATCTCTACCCTTCGGCATCGGTACTGGACGGATTACGGGCCACTCGGAAACTGACCCACTACCCAGTCGTCGCAGAGGTAGCGTTGATTCGCATTCGCCTCTGCAAGATGCGATCGAAGCCTCCCTGCGACCCGAGCTTTTAGTGCCACGTCGAACCGCAGCATCGAGCGAGTCCTACGCCGTCGCGGGCGGCTGCATCTTGCGCAAGCGTATGATCTCTTCCGTCAGCGATTCCAAGCGTTTCAAAACTTCCTGGTGGCGTATGTCTTCCGTGTCCGGTTTCTTGGCGATGAAGGTGAGTGTCCCTCCAGGTTCCAGGATGCACTGGTGAACTTCCGAAAGGGAATCGAAGCCCTGTTTACGGGCGGCGGCCCCAAGCTCTTTCAGCGTGATGAGTTCTTTCTTAAGATGCTGAGTCCTGACTTTCCCATCTTCAATGAGCACGTCCGCGCGGCCCTCGACAAGCTGGTCCAGCTTCTGGTGGTCGTAAAGAAAGCGTACTACCAGATAGTTGATTACCAGGAGCGCCGTTGCGCCAATGACGCCTCCCGTCACGCTGTTATCCTCTCCGATGATCGCGTTCTGAACGGTATTCGAAAGCGTCAGCAGCACCACCAAGTCGAAGGGATTGAGCTGCGCGAGTTCGCGCTTTCCCGACAGCCTCAAGCCCACTACGAGAAAAACATACACGATAACGGGCCGGAGGATTTTCTCAAGAATGGGCAGGCCCAGTACGAACATATCTTTCCATATTGCGTGCATGGCGACGTCGCCTCCTCAAGATGGGTTGGCAGCAGCTTCGGAATGTTCGCGTTTGAAAATGTGTACGCGACGCGAGGGAGCGTAGCACGCCCCGGACGAGCCAGAAAGTCGCGCCCGGGCCGGTTAGGAGCACCTGCCCTTCGGTACAGGTCATGCTTTCGCGGCATCCAAGCATCGGGCCGCTTTTCCTTTCGCGGATTTAACATACTCTACAAGTGTTTACTTCCCTCGGCCCGTACGATGAGGTCGTTGTAGAACCAGAATGTTCAGCGGAGGCTGCAGGATTCACCGCCGCCCGCGGTGCTCTTTGCGCTGGCCGGCTTCGCACGCAGCGACCCATGTCACAACGCATCTCATCCGAGCAAGCCATTACCGTCGGCCCGGAGCAACTCTCCACGTTGCTGAACTCCACCAGGGAGCTTCTTGCCCTGTTGGGTGCCGATGGCTCGGTTCTATACCTCAACGAAGCCTTTAGCCGTTCCCTCGGCCACCGCACCGACGAGCTGATCGGTCGTTCGATCGACACCTTACTCCACCCAAGCGAGTTGGCCGCAATACGCGAATGGCTCCGGCAACTACGCGCGACTCCAGCCTCTTCGGCGAAGGAGCGCTGTCGGCTCCGCTGCAAGGATGGCTCGTGGCGCTGGTTCGAAGCGACTTTCCGGAACTATCTCCACGATCCGAACGTGGAGGCGATTGCCGTCAGCTTCCGCGACGTCACCGATTTGCACCGCATGGAGGCCGAACGCCAAGTCATTTCTGACGTCATCCATGCCCTCAACCAGACCGCCAACCTGGATCAGTTGCTCGGCCGCATCCACCAAGCCTTGAAGAAAGTCTTGTACGCGGAGAACTGCTTCGTCGCTCTCCACGACGCCAAATCCGACACCTTCCATTTCCCGTTCTTCGTCGATCAGTTTGACGGGGCGCCCTCTCCGCAAAAAATCAACCGCACCTGCACGGCTTATGTTTTTCGTACCGGCCGCGCCATGCTCATCCCGCAGTCCGAATTCGACCGTCTCGTCGCGCTCGGCGAAGTCGAACTCGTCGGCTCGCCCTCTCCCTCCTGGCTGGGTGTCCCCCTCAAAACTCCTACGGCCACCATCGGCGTCCTCGTCGTTCAGCACTACGAAAATGACAACGCCTACGACGTTCGCGATCTCGAGTTTCTCGATTCCGTCGGCGGGCATATCGCTCTCGCCATCGAGCGCCGCCGCGCCGAGGATGCCCTTCGCAAAAGCGAATCCATGTTCCGCCTGCTCTTCGCCAACAATCCGCTACCGACTTGGGTAGTCGACGACGAGCACATGCGTTTTATTCAGGTCAATGACGCCGCCGTGCGCCAATACGGCTACAGTCACGAAGAATTCGAAAGTATGTCGGTTCTCAAGCTGCGACCGGACGCTGACCCTGAGAGTTACAGGGATCGCGTCCACCGCGTAGTCGGAGAGGGCCGCCAGCAGTGGCAATCGCGCCATCGCAAGAAAGACGGTAAGAGCATCGACGTTCACATCATCTCGCACCATCTTGAATACGCCGGCCGCAGCGTCCGCTTGGTCGTGGCCCAAGACATTAATGAACGCCAGCAACTGGAAGAACAGCTTCGCCAGGCGCAAAAAATGGAAGCGATCGGTCGCTTGGCGGGAGGCGTTGCGCACGACTTCAACAATCTTCTGATGGTCATCAAGGGCCACACGGAGTTGTTGCTTAACGCTTTTCCCCATTCAAATCAAGCCTCCAGAAAAATCGAACAGATCGATCGCGCCGCGGACCGCGCCGCCTCTCTCACCCGCCAGCTCTTGGCCTTCAGCCGCATGCAGGTGCTCCAGCCGCGCGCGATGAACCTGAACGACGTCATCGTGGAAATGGGTAAGCTCATCCCGCGCCTCATCGGAGAAGACATCGAGCTGGTCATTCGCGCCGCTGCCGACCTCGGCACCATCCGCGCCGATGCCAGCCAGATGGAGCAGATCATCCTGAATCTCGCGGTGAACGCCCGCGACGCCATGCCCAGCGGCGGACGCTTGCTCATCGAAACCTCCAACGCCGAGTTGGATGACGCCTACAGCGCCACACGTCCGACCGTGCAACCCGGCAGCTACGTTCTCCTCGCGGTCACCGACTCCGGCACTGGAATGGATCAGGACACGCAAGCGCGCATATTCGAACCGTTTTTCACTACCAAGGAGCAAGGGAAGGGAACCGGACTCGGTCTCGCGACCGTCTACGGCGTTGTCAAACAAAGCGGCGGGTTCATCTGGGTTTATAGCGAGATTGGCAAAGGAACTTCCTTCAAGATTTATTTGCCGCGGGTGGATCAGCTGGTCGAGAAACCCGGAGCGCCGCAGCCGTTCACCGAAGCTCCGCGTGGAACGGAGACGGTTTTGCTAGCCGAAGATGAGCAAGATGTGCGCGAAGTGGCGCGCGAATTTCTGGAATCGGCGGGGTACACCGTCATCGAAGCGCGTGATGGCGCGGAGGCCCTGCGTCTCGCGGCGGAACGCTCCGGCGGCATCGACCTGCTGGTGACCGACATGGTCATGCCCGGCATGACCGGTCCGCAACTGGCGGGACGCCTGCAACAGCAGCATGGCGGCATCGGAGTTATCTACATGTCTGGCTACAGCGAGCACGCGGCGGCGGAAGCCGCGCAATCCGATTCTTCCGTCCGCCTATTGACGAAGCCTTTCAGCCGCAGCGCCCTGCTGCGCGCGGCGCGCGAAATTCTCGGCGTCGCCGGCAAGCGCTAGAGTCCTGAAAATCTCCCCACTCGACAAAATATTTCGCTTCAGCTATTTCGAGTCAGCCGTTTCGCGTCAGCCATTTCACACCAGCTTCGGATGCCTGCGATGCCAGTCCGTGTGGTTCTGAAATGTCCGAGCGGCCTGAATCACCGCGAAATCGTCTCCTGCGCGCGCGACGAATTGCAGTCCCACGGGAAGATGCTTGTCCGTGAAGCCGCAGGGAACCGAAAGAGCGGGAAGCCCGCACAGATTGCCGATGCCGCCGAGGGGATCGGGGAAGAGAAGTCCGGTTTCGAGATTGAGATCCAGCGGCGGGGCGGCCACCGGCTGCGACGCCGTGGCCAGCACATCAAAGGAGTCGAATAAGTCCGCCATCTTTTTCTGAAGAATCTCGCGCACGCGCAGCGCTTGGAGATAATCCGCGCCCGAAAATTGCTCGTATACGTACCCGTTGAGCTGGCCAAGCGGGTCGGCCAGTTGGCTGACGCCGCCAGAGCGAATCAAGGAACGAAACATAGACGCGGACTCGACGCCGACGATGATATTGCCGGCGTCCTCAAACGGTCCTTGGGGCAAAGCGACGTGGAACACGCTCGAGAAGTATTTCCTCAGCACTTTTTCCGCGGCGTCGGCAGCTTTGGCCACGCCGGGTTCCAGCGTTTTCCAGGCGTTGGTCAGCCAGCCAACTCGCAGCGGGCGGGCGCGGAGTTCCATCGACGGTGAGTAGGTGAACGCGCCCTTGTCCACCGGAAGCGTGCTGTGATCTTTGGGGTCGTGTCCCGCAATCGCCGCGAAGACCCGCGCACAATCTTCGGCGGAGCGTGCGAGCGGGCCGATCTTGTCCATGGAGGGCGAAGCGGCCATGGCACCGTAGCGGCTGACGCGCCCGTAGGTGGGCCGCAGTCCGCTGACGCCGCAAAAAGCGGAGGGGCAGATGATCGATCCCCACGTTTCCGTGCCGATGGCGAAAGCCGCAAGTCCGGCGGCGACGATCGCTCCCGAGCCGGAGGACGAGCCGCCGGTCCAGCAGGCGGTGTTCCAGGGATTTTTCGTTTCGCCTTGCAGGGATGCAGAAGCGAAGCGGTAGTTCATCCCGCCGGCCAATTCGATCATCGACGCTTTGCCTAGGAGCACCGCGCCGACGCGATTCAGATGCTCGATCACCGTGGCGTCGTAGTCGAAGACTTGGTTGGCGTAGGGTTTTGCGCCCCAGGTGGTGGGAATTCCTTTTACGGCGAGGAGATCCTTGGCGGCGTAGGGAATTCCGTGGAGCGGGCCGCGGTAATGGCCGCGCTGGATTTCTTTTTCAGCGGCCTTGGCCTGAGAGAGGGCCAGCTCCGGAGTGAGTCGCGCGTAGGCATTGAAGCGCGGGC
The DNA here is from genome assembly GCA_041478205.1 of Candidatus Acidiferrum sp. Lineage (GTDB taxonomy): Bacteria > Acidobacteriota > Terriglobia > Acidiferrales > UBA7541 > Acidiferrum. The sequence continues at coordinate 16,916 of JBGOVR010000070.1, read as the reverse complement.
CGAGTTTTTCGCTGCGGGCCAAGTACGCCTGCGTCAACTCGACGGGCGAGAGTTTTCTTGCCTCGATGCGTTTTGCCAGTTCGGTAACCGGCAGATAGTAGATTTCTTCGCTGGGCATCCAGGCTTTCCTCGGGGCTCTTCCTTAAGGCTTCTTTTCCGCTGGGGGCGCAGGTGTTTTGCCGGCGCCTGACGCGGGTGCTTTGGCCGCGCTCGGTGCGGGTGGTTTGGAAACGCCGGGTGCAGGAGTCTTGGTAGCGTCCGCTGACTTGGCCGCAGGCGGTTTGGCTTTCTTTTCGCGTTCCACCAGCGGCTTCAAGTACAGCGCGGGACCATCGCCGTTCTCGATGGCGTAGGCGCGCAAGCGGTCGAGCGGCGGTTGGGCCAGCAGGCAGAGGCGCTTGAGGTCGGCTTTTTGGTCTTCGGAGAAACGGGTGCCGTACTGGGAGAGAATGGATTGGAGGCGCGCTTCGGCTTCGGTTTGGCCTTCGGGAGAGAGCTTGGGAGTGTTCGGAGGCTGCTGGGTTTGCTCCAGGGCGGGAACGGCCGCGTTCACGGCGCTGGCGGGAGCGAAGGAGGCTACTGCCGAAGCGAGCGCGGCACGGCGGGTGAATTCGCGCCGCGAGATCGAGGTGCGTGTCTTCTTCTCGTCCATGGAAGATGTTTCCGGCGCTTGATGGTGCGGTGCCAAGGCGCCAACCGAGGCTAACGAATCCGGGCGTGAGCGTCAACCTGGGGAAACGGTGGGGGAGAGGAGAAAGACAACGCAGAGACGCTGAGGGCGCGGAGGTTTCGCAGAGAAGAGGGGACAGAACAGAAGATATCCGGATTTAATACAGAGGACATTGAGGTTGGAGCACCCTTCGAGGCTCGGGGTAAACAGACGACACAGAGACGGAGGACAGATCGCAGGATCCCTCCCCCACCTTTTTTGTAAGAGTATGATTTCAGGGAGCTTGCAAACCCCCATTTCTGTAAGAGTGGATTCTAAAGGACTTACAGGCGCATTTTTCGTAAGAGTGAGCTCTAAAGGACTTAGCGAATTGATCCCTGATTCTAAAGGTTTTATTTGCTGCAAATTGGTGCAATTTCGTCGAAAATTGGGGCAAAACGGGGGATTGCTCGTAAGAGTGGGCTCTAAAGGACTTACCACTCGCGGACCGGGGCACGGCGCAACGCAAAGGGATTCGTAATTAGAAATACTCATACCCCCCCACCCCCGGGGTATGTCGTATCGATATCAAAGGAAAGGAGTTGCAAAAAGGTATGTTGGAAGTTGTTGAAAACAAAGGACGGTCTTGCGCTGATTAAAGCGTTGGTAACGCGGCCAAATGAGATTCCTGCGCCGGCTTTGTTTGAGGCTTCGGGTGCGCAGGGCCAAGAGGCGGGAGAGCGGGCCGGGTTTGAGGCGACTTTCACACGGAATGTTACCATAAAGGTATGTTAGTTGTCAAGGAATTTATGTGGTTCTTGTAGGTCGTGGAGGGGGGAGGAGATAGGAGCGGGAGGCTCGGAGCTTCGGGGCGTGGGTTACTAAGTGTCAGGCTTCAGGTGTTTTTCATGCTCTTTGAAGTATTTCGCATCAACATACACTGATTTCTTCCTGGAAGGATCGATCCAGCCTAGAAACAGTGAACGATTCTTGAGCACTCCCGCAAAGCGGCGTGTCCACAGAAGGTAACACTGCTTACGCGTCCTCGTTAATGCAACCAAGAACTTACAAACTTCGATGTCATCGATCTTGGCTGGATTTCTGGGCAGGTCGCCATCATGCAATCCTACGACAAACACGTACTGGGCCGACAATCCCTTTGCACTCTGGAACGATGTCAGCTTTATTGTCGGTTTCCCGAATTCCGGCTGCGGTCGTTTTGCCACGGGGGCGGGTTCTTGAAATTTCTCTACCGCCCGAGAAACCCTATCACGGTATGCCTTTGGTATCATCGTGATCAGAGGTTTTGTGGAGAGCATCCGCGCAAAATGTTTGGCGAAAAATTCTGGCTTGTCGACTTCGAGCATAATCCGCCAGCCCAAAGATGATCCGGCGTCCTCTTTCAATATCTTCAAGCCGTCCTGACGAGTTATCTCATCCTCGTCGCCCTCTCCGTCCTCCTTTTCGTCCAAGACATATTCTAGCTCTTTCAAGTGGGCCGAAATTTGGCTCAAATACTGTTTATTGCCAACGATAAGGACAGTTGGATAGTCGCCTTCCCGAGAGTTTTTGATGTACTCTGAAGGAATAGAGCGCACGACCTCCGCGATCACGCGACCAAAATAGTTTCCGGCGCCGCTCTTCTGGATCGACGTCTGCACTACATGCAGCTTTGGATGGGCCAAGCTGTCGCCCTTTTTAGATGGAGGAAAATACCGGTACGCTTTTGGAATCCGCCCGTTGAGGTGTCCGGCCGCCGTCGCCGCGCGCACCACATCATCAAATGCCCTCACGACCACCTCTGGGCACCTAAGACAGAACGGCAGCTCATATTTCTGATAGTTCGGCGATGAATAGCAATCGCGTATGAAATTCCAGTTTGAACTACGCAGCGGGCCATAAAGTACTTGATCGTCATCCCCGGCTACAACAACGGGGCTCTTCCGAGAAAGTATATCGAGCAAGGAAACTTCCAGTAGGTTGAAATCTTGGTATTCGTCGACCAGGATAAGTTCGTGGCGTGCAGCGGCGTGCGGCGCGATCGCCAATTGCAGGTAAACGCGGAAGACCATGTCATCGAAACTGACCGCATCATAATAGTTCGAGCGGTCAAGAAAAAAGCGCGTCGCGATGTCGTCCACCGCTTGGCGCATGAGTTTGACAAAATGAGGAGGCACCTGATCGCCTGCATGCAAAAGCGACCAGTCGCTCTTTATGAGGCTGGGCAGTTTCGGGAATACTGTAAACTTTTCGCTGAGTCCCTCTCTCAGATAGGGATTCCGATGTAGCAGCTGCTTGCAGTGGGCGTGAAACGTGAATACATCTGCCAGATCTGACAGATCGCGCCTTAGTTCATCGGCGAGCGCGCCGATAAATGTCACGACGAGATGGCTGGCTTCCTTGTCCGTTTCCTTGCTCTTCGAGAGAAGGGTCTTGAATAGGGAAGTTTTACCCGCTCCAGGGCCGGCGACGACTATTTTCTTGGGATGATTTGACTGCACGATCAGATCAATTGCCGCTTGCAGTTCCCTCTGGAACTCATCCTCCTCATGTTTGGTATAAGGCATTTGATTCGAACCGTACTAGACGCCAAAGTCTGGCGATTTTCTCGTAGCTCGACACTACCATCACTGGTTACTGCGGGCCAAATGTTTTTCGCTTTACATTCGCTGCAAGCCCTTGAGACGATTCAGCGTGACACTTGACCCGCGAGCAGTTCAAATTCACACCGATGGCTCAGCCTTCAGAAATCCGGGGCACGTTTCAGGGTGTGCCGTGGTCGTTCGTTATCCAGAACATCTGAACAGAGATGATGAGGTCATTGTCGATTTCGGCTGCCCGAAAAGCACCAACCAACGAATGGAACTGACGGCTTGCATAGAGGGACTGCAATGGGTGCGCCGAAACGTTCGGTGGCACGGGGTTACGTGCGTCCTGATGGTTACAGATTCTCAGTATGTCAGAGGGTTCATAGGTCTTGCCCCGGTCTGGAAAAGAAATGGCTGGCGCAATCGTGAAGGTCAACCGATCCTCAACGACGACCTGTGGGATGATTTGCTCAAGGCGCGTGCCAAGGCTGGCATCAGGGTTGAGTTCGTGTGGGAACCCGGAAAGACAACCGAGATTGGCAATCGTGTAGACAGACTAGCGAGGGCGGCAGCAAAACGTGGTGGCATTGACCGGGACACCGGCTATCGGCCGGGTGCATGCTCTCGTTCGATGGTCAAAGGCGGCGTAGCTCTGCCGTATCCAGCGCGCGGGCAGGTAACAGTTATCCGTCCTTATGCCAAGAAGCCCGTGCTGAAGGGTGAAGAAAGAATCAGCTTTAACGTATTCGATGAATCGAATCGGAGCTATGAATCAAAGTTCTACGCATTCACAACATCTTTGATGGCGTTCGATTTGCACCGTTGGCATGGATACAGAGTGCGATTCAATGACAATCCGAAGTACCCGCAAATTCTGGAGTGCAAAGAGGAAGTGGCAGTACCGACGCAACCCACTGCCGCTGCGGGACCCTAAATCTGCTCTGGCCATCGATGACCACGGTGGCGTCTTTCCAAAACCGTGTTGCATCGCAGGATTTCAGAGTCAAAGGCGGCACCCGGCCAAGCATACGCGATCTTGCCCAGATGGGGCGCAGCGGTGCTGCGCCCCTACAGAGACTCAGCCCCTTTACCATTCGACGTCCCATACGATCCTGCCGTCGATCACAACCTTCCTGGCCGGGATTTCCGTTCCGGCCTTAAGATCCGAATCTTGCACCAGGCTGCGTTCACCAATCTTGCAGTCCGCTCCAATCGTTGAACCGAAGATTACTGCATAATTTCCGATGACGACCCCATTCCCGACGCTCGTATCCTTGCCGGATGTGGCCACCCCGCCGTGTACGATGCTGTGCTTGCCGTAGCGAATTCCGGAACCCAGCTCCATGTTGTGCTTGCCGGCATGGAAGATCGCGCCGTGCCCCATCCGCAAGATCTTTCTTACACGAATGGAATGGCCCTCGTCCGAGCGCAGTGAGATCCTCGATTCCAGTACTTTCTGGAGATCCTCCAGCGTGTCCTGCATCGACAGCAAGCCGACTAGGCGGTTGGCATAGGCCAGATCCTGGACCGGCGTCGGGCCCAGCCTTGGAAGCTCGTGCTTTGTCGGATCGTAGTTAATTCCCGTCACGTCTTTTCCGAGTCCCAGGTAACCGGCCGCCAATTTCACGTTGGATTCCACCGTGCCATTCATAAAGGTTCGGTCCTCCCCGGTGACATCCACCACCTTCTCCTTCGCGGGATCCAGATCACCCGCGTTGCAAATACACTTTCCCGGCTGGACCTTTACACCCGACTTGATGGTCAACCCTGGCGCCACTCGTGCCATGGCCGACACCATGGCGTCCTTTTGGATCATCGCGCCATCGACCTCGGCGTTGAACCCGACGAACGATGGGCATTCGGTGCCTAGCGGGCATGTTCCGCTCATACCGATCTGCGTGGTATGCGCGCCGACTCCCCGGACCGTGGATCCGTGGGCGAGGATGGCTTTCCTGCCAATTTCAACTGTTCCCTGCGTAGCGTCCACTGTCGCGCCATCCTGAACATTTGAATCGTCCAGTATCGTTAGGCCCTCGCCCTCGGTTGGCCCCTTCAGCCTGGCAAATGGCGCCACGTAAATATGTTGCCCCTGCAGATTGACCTTCCCCTCCTTGCTGGCCGTCGGGTCTACAAAATTCGTGTCCGGCCCGGTCGCGGAACTTCTGAAGCCTGCGAGCGCTGCTAGAGTCAAAGCCGCGAATACCGCACCCATCATTTTTGTGCGTCGGAACATTGAGCCAGCCCCTTTCCTGTGTTCTCAGTGCGATGGAACGCTATCTGCGGTCGAATCCCAATGGAAACCCGGTTGGACCGGAAGCATACAACAAGCGATTACTGATGATGGAGTTTATTATTGAGGTTAGAAGTACTTGGAGGAGGCTGACAGTTCCTACTGCTTCGTGTACCTCACCGTAACCTGGAGATGCACAGATACCGGCTGGCCATCCAATCGAGCAGGAGAATACTTCCACATGCGTACGGTCTCCATCGCTGAATCGCGCAGAAGCATGGGTCCCGAAACGGCCTTCGTTTCCGTAACTTTTCCGGTGGGATCGATGAGCGCATCAATCACAACGTCGCCCGTGATGTTTTGAGATTGGGCGAGTGCCGGATAGGCTGGGGAGACGGAGGAAAGGAGTCGCGCCGGCTCGATCTGTCCTCGGGGCTCGGGTGTTTTCGCAGTTGCATCCCGCGCGTTCTTCGAAGCTGCCGTCTGGCTCTGCCGCACCACGGCGGCCGGAACCGCGGAGGTGGCGGAGGCCGCCCTCGGAGCCGACGGCACGGCGCGCGTATCTAAGCCGCCGGCGAACGTCAGGAACCAACGTCTATCCTTCGCGTCCACTACCTCAACCTCAAAGGGGCGCGCGGTTGTGTTTACCGAGCTTTGTCCTCTTTGGGATAAGGCACTGCTGTTGGTTGTTTTTCGAGAGTTCCGCGGCACTCCGTCCGCAGGAGATTGTCGGGACCGAACCACCCATATTCCCGCACCTAGCACTAAGAAGATTACAAAGCCTACGCCGATGCGCCACCAAGAGATGGGTTGCCTATCTACGCCGACATGGGCGCGGTCGTAATACGCGTCCCACGCCTGCAGGTTCGGATCGCGATCCGCTATCGGCTCGGGTTGCTCCTCGATCTTACGGCTAACTGCTTCCTCGGTTTTGCGGCTTAGCTCCTCGGACTTGCGCTCTTCGCGTTCAGAGTGCCACTGCGGCCTTCCAACATTCGCCTGACGGATGGCAAGGTTGGGCGTCGTTGGCACAACGTCGAGCGTAGGTGATGGGTCGGCCGGCGTAGGTAACGCCTGGATCGGCTTACTCACACTTACTTGGCGTCGCGATTCGTCGTGCGTAGGTGGTGGCTCGGCCGGCGTAGGTAGGGGCTCAATCGTCTTACTCTCGCCTATTTGGCGCCGCGATTCGTCGTGGGCGCGCGTCCCGCTGAACTTGCCGGTGGCCAGCCACTGCTTAATCTGTTCCTTATTCTCTGCAGACAAGTCCACGAACTGCATGCCTGCGACTTTGTCGAGCTGGCGTGCCCAAATAACGCGGCCGTCCACCTGAATGCGATTTTTGGCGAGATCGACCAATTCAAAGCTGATGACCTGCCCGGTGTCAGAAAGGCCGGAGAACTCAAAGGCCATGCCGTCTTCACTGAGATTGACCAGCCTGCCAAAGCCATTCCGGCCGAAAAACACCAGCACGATCTGCGGGAGTACCTTCCTCGGGAAAAGGCGGCGGTCACCGGTCTCCAGATCTATATTTTTATTTGGAAGAGATAATGACATTTTTAGACCGGTGCTGCCCCTCCGATGCCGACGAAGCTACGACCTCGAGCGCAAAACTGTAAGACCATCAGTTCTTCGCTACCGTCGCCCAGCCATTTGGGAGTTCCACCTGAAAGTGGTCAATCTCATCAAAGAGCACAAACCCCGCGATGTTCTCCAGGCTATGTTTTACAAAATTCTTCAACCTATCGTCCAAGCTAGAGTCAATTGCGGGGGGCCACGCGAAGAGGTATTCCTCCGCGATGGTAATGCGCACGCGCTGCCTGGCGGGCACGACCACGGGGTAAGTGAGCCGCACGTCTTCTTCTTGACTCAAGCTCCCATCCATCTTGAGCCTGGCCATAATGAAAATGTCCGGCCCATCCGCTAGACGATACTCCGTGTCGGTATCGTTCGTAAGATCGTAAGAAAAAAATAGCGTGGCGTGGGCCTTGTCGATTTGCTGCAATCGGGTTGCGACGTACGTTCCGGTGATTGGATTACTATTCTCAGTCTGGGCGGACTTCGCCGGGGTATTCTTGACCGGCAATCCACTCAGAAGCAGCAATGCCAACAGAAGAAATCCAGCGAACCCTAGACCGCCAAGAATGAGCCAACTCTTCTGAAGAACCATAATCTTCCAGGCGAGTTACGGAATTTGCGGATTGCGCCGGGACCGCGTTCTTCGTGTGGCGCCACGGCGCCTGATGAACGTGTTGCCCGAGGCGAAGTCGCTGCGCCCCAATCTTACCAACTAAGGTAGCCCGTTGCCCAGTAAGAGCAAATCACGATCAGCCTGCTGCGCGAGTCTTCCCGCCGAGCCACGCCGAGCGAGCCAAGTACACGTGGTGTTGCCGGGACGGGGCGCAGCGTGCTGCGACCCTGCCAGGAAAAGGTGGCGCGTCAGCAGTCGAAGAACACAGTTTCGTTCGGGCCTTGCAACACCACGTCCCACGCAAGGGCCCCAGAGCGGCCGGCAACCTTTTGGGCCATGAGCGTGGAGCGGCGGGAGGGTTCGACCAACTTGAGGGCGAAGTCTTCAGTGTTGCTGGGCTCGTCGGGAAAATACATGCGGGTGATCAGGCGGCGCAGGAGCCCGCGGGTGAAGACGGAGACCGCAAGGTGCGGGGCTTGGAGCTTTTCGCTAGGGCCGGGGACGCGGCCGGGTTTGATGGTGGTGAAGCGGAAGCGGCCTTGGTCATCGGTGGCGATGCGGCCGTAGCCTTTGAAGCCGGGTTCCAGCGGTTTGTCCTGGGTGTCGTCGGGGTGGGCGTACTTTCCGTGGGAGTTGGCTTGCCAGATTTCGATGATGCCGTCCGGCACGGGCTGGCCGTCGCCGTCGAAAATGCGTCCTTCGATGGTGACGCGGTTGCCTGAGGCGCCGGGACCCGCGACGTCCTCTTGATACAGCCAGGAGAAACCGATTTTGAAGAAGGGCCCAACGGTTTGCCAGGTTGTGGCTTGCAGGCTCATGACTTTGCTCCGTGGGAATGGGTGTCGAGCGGAGTGGCTTCGCGGCCGCTGAGGATGATGTCGAAGCGGTAGCCGAGGGCTTGCACCGGGAGGGTGGTTTCCCAGTCGAAGATCGAGATGAGGCGGTTGCGGGCTTTTTCGTCGGCGGTGCAGTTGAAGATGGGATCGAAAGGTATCAGCGGATCGCCGGGGAAATACATCTGCGTGACGAGCCGCGTGGCGAACGCCGGACCAAACACGGAGAAGTGAATGTGCGCGGGCCGCCAGGCATTGTAATGATTGCCCCAGGGATATTCGCCGGGGCGGACGGTGACGAAACGGTAGCGGCCTTCGGAATCGCTGAGCGCGTGGCCGCAGCCGGTGAAGTTGGGGTCGAGCGGGGCGTCGTGCTGATCGCGGCCGTGAAGATAGCGGCCGGCGGAGTTGGCTTGCCAGATTTCGACGAGCGTGTGCGGCAGAGGGCGGCTGTTTTCGTCGAGCACGCGTCCGCTGACGATGATGCGCTCGCCGAGCGGTTCGCCGGAATGCTGCCGGGTGAGGTCGCAGGCTTTTACGTCGACAACTTCCTTGCCGATGACCGGGCCGGTAACTTCGGAGAGCGTGTGGGGAAGATAGACGAGCGGCTTGGACGGGGAGCGCTTGAGGGAGGAAACGTACGGCGGGTGCAGATGATTGGGTTGGGTGCCCGGGTAGAATCTCCGGTAGGGCGCAATGGGTGTCATGTGTTCTCCGCGTCGATTATATGGGGCACGGGTCCAAGAATGGGCGTCGAAACGGCAGGCCTAATCGCAGGTAGCTGAGCCGCAGCGGGCCGCGCGGGCGCGCGCGTAGAGATCGCATAACGCGTTAGGCTCTGCGTGGGCGTTGGTGCCGCCGGGGTGAATCTACGCAAGGGCCAGCGGGGTTGTCAAGGTCGATTATCGAAATGGCGTGCGTATATCGACCGGGTCGTGTATTCTTCCGGGTCAAACCAGCGCTGGAGATGGAGAATATGCCTCGCATTGAAGCCGTTTCTGCCGCCCCGGAACCCCGCCCAGTGAGTGTCCCCCCGGCGAGCCCCGAGGGAACTACCAATCTCCCCTCGGCAAACCTTGATTCCTTTATCGGCGATCCCAACTTCATGACCTCGCTGGCGCGAGGGCTAACCGTTATTCAGGCGTTCACACAGAAGAAACGGCAACTGACGATCTCGCAGCTCAGCACGAAAACAGGATTGTCTCGCGCGGCGGTCCGGCGGTGTTTGTATACTTTGGCGAAATTGGGGTTTGCGGGATCGGACGACGGGCATCACTTTTATCTGGGGCCGAGGATCTTGGCGCTGGGGTATTCGTATATTGCGTCGATGCCGTTGGCCACGGCGGCGCAGCCGGTGCTGGAACGTGTGAGTCATGAGCTGCACGAATCGTGTTCCATCTCGACGCTGGATCGTTCGGACATTATTTACGTGGCACGTGCGAATGTGACGCGCATCATGTCGATCGACCTGGGCGTGGGGAGCCGGTTGCCGGCGTTTTGCACGTCGATGGGGCGAATCTTGCTGGCGAGCTTGCCTCCGGAGGCGCTGGAAACGTACCTAACGCAGACGGAGCTGAAGAGATTTACCGAGCGCACCATCACTTCGGCGGAAAAACTGCGACAGGTGCTGCGGTTGGTCAGCCGCAATGGGTATTCGATGGTGGACCAGGAATTGGAACTTGGGCTGCGGTCGATGGCGGTGCCCATCCAGAATCCCAACGGAAAAATCGTGGCGGCGCTCAACGTGGGTGCGCACGCACAGCGCGTTTCGATCCAGGAGATGCAGACGAAGTTTTTGCCCCGGCTGCGAGCCGCGGCGCAGGAACTTTCCATGCTGCTGAGATGAGTGTGGCGGCTCTGCAGTGTCGAAGGAACAAGGAAGCGTAGAGAAAAAAGCGGCGACAGCGTCGAACGGCAGGCTGAGCGCGCAAGGGTAAACTATAAGAATGAACAAAACGTCCGAAGCGCGGCGCTACGAGAACACTCTGGTCGGCATTATCTTTTTCTCCTGGGGCACGGTTTTCCTGGACCGCATGTCGCAGCTCTACCTGGCGCCGGACATCGCGCGCGAATTTCATCTTTCACATGAACAGATCGGGCTGCTGGCGTCGGTGCTGGCGATCACCTGGGCGGTATCCTCTTTGTTCTTCGGGGCGGTTTCCGATCGTGTCGGGCGGCGGAAGATTTTGATTCCCGCGGTTTTCGCGTTCTCACTGCTGTCTTGGCTTTCCGGAGCGGTGCACAGCTTCCATCAACTCCTGCTGGTGCGCGCACTGATGGGTATTGCGGAAGGGCCAACCTGGTCAATCATGGCGGCACTGATTGAGGAATCCTCGTCTCCCTCGCGGCGGGGACGCAATGTCGGAATCATCGTGAGCGCGGCGGCGTTGGTGGGGCTTGCCGTGGCTCCCGTGCTGACGACACAAGTGGCCGCGCGACTTGGTTGGCGCTGGGCTTTTTTTATTGCCGGGATTCCCGGGCTGTTCATGGGTGCATTGATCTGGAAGTTCGTCAAAGAGCCGCAGCGGCGTTCGGAAGATAGCGGACCTCAGCACACCATCAAGCTGAGAGATTATTTCTCCGTGCTGCGATACCGGAACATCTGGCTGTGTTGCATCGCCGCAACCGGGTTTATGTCCTGGTTGTTCCTGGAGAATGTTTTTGCGCCACTTTACTTGACCCAAGTCGCGCATCAGCCTTCCACTACCGCGGGGTTTTTGCTGGGGGCGACGGGCTTAGGCAGTTTCTTTCTCGGATTTCTTTTGCCATCGCTCTCGGATCGTTGGGGTCGTAAGCCGGTTTTGCTGCTGATGGCGGCGCTGTCCGCGATCGTGCCGCTGGCCTTTCAGGTTTCCTGGTTTTATTCCTTTCCGTGGTTGCTGGCGGGGGTCTTGTTCTTAACCAATACGGGGCAGGGAATGGGAGCGCTTATTCTGGTCCTGGTGCCGACAGAAAGCGTTCCGCCGCAATTCGCGGCTACATCCATTGGACTGCCAACATTCGTCGGGGAGATCGCCGGGGCGACGGTGGCTCCCGTTCTTGCGGGCGCATTGGCGGAAAGGCACGGCTTGGGGATCACGCTATGGCTGTCCGCGGCGGGCAGCGTTCTTATCATGCTGGCGGCGGTGTTCCTGAAGGAGACCGCTAATGTCAGGAAAGAAGCGAGGGAACTGCAAACGGTGACGGCAGACTGAGAAGCGACACCGGCGCAGAGAGACGAAGATGAGTAGTCAGATTCCGTCGTCACCACATTCCAATCCAGGCGCGGACGTCAAGTCCGCCGGAGGAGATGGTCCCGCGGCTTCCGCGAGCACGGTCGGAAGAGTGCGGGCGGTGCGGTTGCGTACTTCCGGAGCATCGATTGAACATCTGCCGGGGGGTGTCGTGCGGGTACGCCCGGACGAGGCCCTGGATCACTACCCGAAGGTTCTCACCGATCGGCTCGTTCGCTGGGCAAATGCAGCGCCGCAGCGGATTTGTTTCGCCAAGCGAGGCGCCCGAGGAGAGTGGCAGTGCCTGACGTACGCCCAAGTGCTCGCGGCGGTTCGCAGCATCGCCCAGGCACTTCTGGAGCGCGAGCTTTCCGCCGAGCGGCCGATCATGATCCTCTCGGAGAACAATCTCGAGCATGTGTTGCTCATGCTGGCTGGACAACACGTGGGAATCCCGACGGCGCATGTTTCGCCTGTTTATTCGCTCGTTTCGAGTGATTTGGCGAGATTGCAGTACGCGGTGAAATTGCTGACGCCGGGGATGATCTTCGCCTCCGACTTCGAGAGATATGGCCGGGCGATTGATGCCGTTGCAAGTGACGAAGTGGAAGTAGTCGTGGCGCGAGGAGAGACCGGACGAAAACGGGTCACGTTGTTTGCCGAATTGGTGGCGACCGTGCCGACGGAAGCAGTGGACGCGGCGCATGAAAGAATTCAACCCGACGATGTCGCGAAATTTCTTCTGACATCCGGCTCGACGGCCATGCCGAAAGCGGTGATCAACACCCACCGCATGATCACCAGCAACCAACAGATGATCGCGCAGGTTTTTGGGTTCTTGGAGGAGGAGCCGCCGGTGGTAGTGGATTGGCTGCCGTGGAATCATACTTTCGGCGGAAACCACAACATCGGCATCACCGTCTACAACGGCGGGACTTTTTATATCGACGAGGGGAAGCCAGGCTCCGCGGGCATCCAAGAAACCGTTCGAAACCTGCGGGAGATTGCTCCGACCGTATATTTCAATGTGCCCAAGGGCTACGAAGACCTGCTCCCGATTCTGCGAGCCGACCGCCAGCTTCGCGAAAATTTTTTCAGCCGTATGCGATTGCTGTTTTATGCCGGAGCGGGCCTTTCACAGCCCGTGTGGGACGCGTACCGGGAACTTGGCATGGAGACTTGCGGCGAGCGGGTGATCATGGTGACGGGCCTGGGTGCTACGGAAACCGCTCCGATGGCGCTGCAAACCACGTGGGAAACGGATCGAGCGGGCGTCATTGGTTTGCCCATCCCCGGAGTGGAAGCGAAGCTCGTCCCGCAGGGAGGCAAACTCGAGATCTGCGTGCGAGGGCCCAATATCACCCCGGGCTACTGGCGGCAGCCGGAACTTACGCAAAAGTGTTTCGACGAGGAAGGCTTTTACAAAATGGGTGACGCGGTGCGGTTTGTCGATCCGCGAGACGTCAGCAAAGGATTTTTGTTCGATGGGCGCTTGTCCGAGGATTTCAAGCTTTCGACGGGGACGTGGGTCAGCGTGGGTCCATTGCGCGCGAGGATCCTGGGGCACTTCTCGCCGTTCCTGCGCTACTGCGTCATCGCTGGGCACGATCGCGACCATGTGGGCATGCTGGTGTTCCCGGATGTCGAGGCGTGCCGCGTCCTGTGCCGCGATCTCGCGGAGGGCGCAACCCCGGCGGCGATCTTGAGGAGCGATTCTGTCCGTGCCTCCTTCCGCGCGCTGCTGGAGAGTTTTGCGGAGGCTTCTACCGGCAGCTCGAATTGCGTCACTCGGGCCATTCTTATGGAAGAGCCGCCCTCGCTGGATGCGGGCGAAATCACCGACAAAGGCTCGCTGAACCAGCGCGCCGTTTTGGATCACCGCACGGCTTTGGTCGAAGAGATGTATTCCGCGGCGGAGACGCCGCAGGTCCTTCGCATCGCAAGGAAATGACTATGCCCAACGAGATTGGCGGTTTATTCGCCGCTTACGAAGACATCTGGCTTCTGGACGGCGTGCGGACGCCTTTTGTTGACTACAACGGAGCTCTTGGACTGGTATCGCCGATCGATCTGGGAATCGCAGCGGCACGCGCGGTGTTCGCGCGCTCCGGCGTGCCCGCGACGGATGTCGGTTCGGTGATCGCGGGAAACGTGGCGCAAGCGAGCTTTGACGCTTACATGCTGCCGCGGCATATCGGGTTGTATTCCGGAGTGCCCATCGACCGGCCCGCTCTTCTGGTCCAGCGCGTTTGTGGGACCGGAATTGAAGCGATCGGTCAGGCCGCCGACGCCATCACCCTGAAGAAAATTGATCTGGCGCTGTGTGCTGGTGCGGAATCGATGAGCCGCAATCCGATTGCCGCTTACACGCACCGCTCCGGGTTTCGGCTCGGGCAAGTTGAGTTCAAGGATTTCCTGTGGGAAGCGCTTGTGGATACGGCTCCGGGCTGCACCATGGGCGATACCGCGGAAAGTGTCGCCAAGAAATACAACATCACGCGCGAAGAGGTCGATCGCTTCGCCGAATCCAGCTTTCGTCGCGCACTCGCTGCTCAAGAAAGCTGTTTTCTTTCCGGCGAGATCGTTCCGGTGGTCAGTGAAAAGTTTGAGTTGTCCGGCTACAAGACGCGGGGTGTGCAGCTTCCGAAAGGTATCGACAGCGTCGCGAGCGATACTCATGTGCGCCCATCATCGTACGAGACGCTGGCGAAGATTCGTCCCGCCTTCGGCGGCGTGCAGACCGGAGGGAACAGCTCGGCCATTGTTGATGGAGCGGCGGCGGCGCTGGTCGGTTCGGGAGCGTATGCGAGGTCCCGCGGTATCAAGCCGCTGGCGCGAATCGCGGCCGTGGCGACCGTGGGCGTTCCTCCGGAGTTGATGAGCATGGGGCCGGTGCCGGCGATACGGAAACTTCTGGAGGCTTGTGGTCTGAAGCTCGATGCCATCGAGCGGTTTGAAATTAACGAAGCATTTGGAGCGCAGGTGCTGGGAGTGCAGCGCGAATTGCAGCTCGATGGGAACAAGTTGAATGTGAATGGCGGAGCCATTGCGATTGGGCATCCGTTGGCAGCCACGGGGATCCGGCTGGGGGTTACTCTGGCGCGTGAGCTTCGCCGGGCGAAGGCGCGTTACGGCGTTGCTTCGGCGTGCATTGGCGGCGGGCAGGGAATTGCCATGCTGCTCGAGAATGCGAAAGAAGCGTGAGGGGAATCCCGTGAGCAGATGCGCGCGATAGATTACTTCGACAAAGGCGCCGAGGCGTTTCCGAATCGCATCGCGATCGTTGACCAGGGTACGCGATATTCCTATGGAGAGGTGCGCGCTCACACGGAGCGTATCGCGCGAGCTCTGCGGGCCAGCGGGCTGCGCGGCGAAGAGCGTGTTGGAATTTACTCCGGGAATGATCCTCGCGTTCTTTTCTGCATGCTGGGCCTGATGCGAGCCGGCGCGGTGTGGGTTCCCATTAATTACCGGAATGCGCTGGATGCGAATGTGGAGTACATGAACTACGTGGAGACGTCGTGGCTGTTCTATCACAGTAGTTTTGGGGACACCGTCAAAGAAATCCGCGAACGGGTTCCCTCTCTGAAGAACCTCGTGTGCATCGACACGGAGGATGGCGGCAATCCTTCGCTGGAGGCGTTCATGCGGCGAGGAAACGAGGCCGAAGACATCGATTGGGGTGACGCGCTGGGAGATCCGGACCGCTTGGTCGGTCTGGTGCCCACGGGCGGCACCACGGGTCCTGCGAAGGGCGTTCGGGTGACGAGCCTTGCTTGGGGAACGATGACCGAGATGGCCAGTCACTACTGGAAATGCGAGGGCATCGAGCCGGTGTGCCTAAGCGTGGCGCCGTTGTCGCACGCCGCTGGAGTCGTGGCTTTCGCATTGTTTCCGCTGGGAGCGACGAACGTCGTGATGGCGGGTTTTGAAGCGGGGGAAGTGCTGAGGAATATCGAGCGGTTTCGCGTGACGCATTTGTTTCTGCCGCCGACTGCATTTTATGCGCTGCTGGCGCACCCCGAGGTGGCGAAGTTTGACTACTCGAGTTTGCGGGTGTTTTTGTTGGCGGCTTCGCCGGTTTCGCCAGACAAACTTAAGAGGGGCGTGGAAATCTTCGGGCCGTGCATGTGCCAGTGTTACGGGCAGACGGAGTCGCCGATGTTACTGACATGGCTCGACCAGAAAACCGTCGCCGCCGCTGCTGCCGGGAATCATCCGGAGCGTCTCGGAAGTTGCGGGAGGCCGACGTCCGCGGTACGTCTGGGAATCATGGATGACGAGGGCAAGTTGTTGGCCACGAAACAAGTTGGCGAGATCGTGGCCCGGGGATCGCTGGTGACGCCGGGATATTACAAGATGCCGGAAGCTACGGCGGAGATTCGCGCGCACGGCTGGCATCACACCGGTGACGTCGGCTACTACGATGAGGATGGGTACTTCTACATCGTCGATCGCAAGAAGGACATGATCATCTCGGGCGGCTTCAACGTGTATTCGGCGGAAGTAGAAGCGGGCATCATGGCTTTGCCGCAGGTCCACGAATGCGCGGTGATCGGTGTCCCTGACGAGAAATGGGGCGAGGCGGTCAAGGCGCTGATTGTGTTGCGGTCTGGGCACTCACTGACCGAGGAAGAAGTTCTGGCGCACTGCAAAGCCAAGCTTGGCGGCGTGAAGACGCCGAAGTCCGTGGAATTTCGCGGAGAAATTCCCAAGACTCCCGCTGGGAAGATCGATCGCAAAGAGTTGCGCCGGCCGTATTGGGTGGGCCTGGAGCGCAGCGTCCATTGAGAGGAGCGAGCGGCGGAACCTGAGAGCATGATCGACGACGTATTCATCATCGGGATTTACAGCACGTCCGCGGGGCGTTTTCTGGAGCGGGGGCCGAAAGATTTAGTCCGCGACGCGTACGTCGGCGCGATTGCGGACGCGCGCCTCGATCCCGGCACGATCGGTCACGTGTGGTTCAGCAATATGTTGTTGGATTTCTGGGGCCAGCCGAACGTGAAGGGCCAGGTGTGTCTGCTTCCGCTGGTGAGGGAAGGGCTGCTGCCCGCGGGTGTCGCGACGTCCAACGTGGAAGGCGCGTGCGCCAGTGGGAGCATGGCTTTCAACGGCGCCTGGAAGGATATTCTGTCGGGTCAATGCGAAGTGTCGCTGGCGATTGGCATGGAAAAAATGTACGACCCCAATCGGCGCGCGGAGATGATCGC
>JBGOVR010000138.1:0-11580 GCA_041478205.1 Candidatus Acidiferrum sp. | reverse complement strand
TGCAGGCGTCGGCGCAATTGCCGGCGGCGCCAGGGGCGCAGGCATCGGCGCGGGTATCGGCGGCGTCATCGGCCTTGCCACGGTATTGCTGACGCGAGGACCCGACGCGGAACTCCCGCGCGGCTCGTCGCTCGACATCGTCCTCGAGCACGAGCTGGCGCTCGACAGCAACCAAATCCAATACATCCACGTAGGGCAAGGCATGCCCGTCACGCCGCCGCCCGCGCGCCAGGAGTAGCCCGAGGGCGTTCCGCGCCGCGATCTGACGAGACGCCGGGCGCTGTCGCCTGCCGCGGACAACTGGCTCCTCTTTCTGGCGACCGCCAAGTTTGTCTCCTTTCTACGGCGGGCCCTTGCCGCCAACGCCAGGACCGGCGGTTCCCATAACTTCTTTCCCCAAAAAGAGTTGCAGTTGCTCCCCGGAGTTTTCGCGTCGTGCCGGCGAGAACTGCGTTGTGGCATCACGCCTGCTTTTTGACAGCGCGAACGGGTGATGTCACGGGGTGAAGAATGTTCCAGCGCACGCTTTCGCTGTGTTCCGCGGTGTTTCTGTTTCAGGCTTTCGTTTTGACTGCACGAGTGTCGGGGCAAGAGCCGGTTGTGGCTCCGCCACCTCTAGTGCTCGCGCAGCCGGAGCTTGGCGCGCAGGGAAGCCCCAGCGCGACGACGCCAGCGCCGCAGAGCCAGCCGGTGGTGGTGCCCGCGGGCACGCGGCTGCCGCTGGTGTTGCGGAATGGCATCAACACGCGAACTGCGAAGACCGGCGACTCCATCTATTTCGAAACCATCTATCCCATCGCGGTGAACAACCGCATCGTGATTCCGATGGGTTCCTTCCTGCGCGGTCAGTTGCTCGAATCGCAGCGGCCAGGTTTTGTAAAGGGCCGCGGCGAAATCCGCATGGCGCTCGACCAGATGACATTTCCGAACGGCTACACCGTGGCGTTAGCAGCCACTCCAAACAGCGCGGACCGCGATGGACAGGAGGGCGTCGACAAAGAAGGAAAGATCATAGGCCGGTCCGGCAAGGGCCGCGATATCGGGCTCTTGCTGATCGCGACGGGCGGCGGCGCGTACATCGGAACGCTAGCTGGTGCGATCGAGAACGGAGCGCCGGGAACGGGAGCATTGATCGGCGGTGGGGCCGGTGCGGCGGCAGCGATCATCGCAATTCTTGCCACGCGCGGGCCGGAGGCGGAATTGCCGCGCGGCACGACGCTGGACGTGATCTTCGATCGGCCGCTGATCCTCGATGCGGGTCTTCTTCCGGCAAACGAGCCGGGGCACTTGTCTTCACCGCTGCTACCGGTAACTGACGCGCATGAAGCCGATCAACGGGAAAGGCGCCGCAGGAGAAGCCCAATTCCTTTCCCGCTGGCGCCGTTGCTGCGATTTTGAGCAGTGTCACGGGCGGGAAACGGAAAAGAACTCTAAAGCGGAGCGCGATGCAGCGGTGAGTGCAGCTAGGCGGTTGTTTCCCGGCGGGCTTGTGCAAAGCGCAGGGGGCTGAAGCGCTCCCAGTCTTGCGATACGCGCTGTTGGGTGACCCACTCGCGGATTAGGCGCGCGGTGATTGGGGTCAGCAGGATGCCGCTGCGGAAGTGTCCCGTGGCGATCAATAGTCCGTCGAGATCGGTGGGCCCGAGAATCGGAAGATGATCCGGTGAATCGGGGCGCAGGCCTGCCCAGGTTTCTTCGATGTTGGCGCCGGCCAGTTCGGGCGCCAGCTCAATCGCGGCGGAGAGAATTTTTTCCAGGCCGCCCGCAGTGACATGCTTTTCGAAACCCACGTACTCGACGGTGGCACCCGCGATAATCCTTCCGTCATTTCGCGGAACGAGATAAATTTTCTCCGACCAGAGCACGCGCTCCATTTTCAATCCATGCGCGCGCAACGCGATCATCTGCCCCTTTGCCGGGCGCACAGGAGCGTAGGTCTGCACTCCTTCGATGGAGGACGAAAAACAGCCCGCCGCGACGATGGTCCACTTTGCAGAGACTTTTTCGCCTTGCAATTCCAACCCGGCGCATCGATGGCCCTCGCGCCAGATGGCCCTCGCGGCATGTCCGGAAAAAATCTCCACGCCGCTCTTGCGGGCCGCCTGCAATACCGCCTGCGCCAGGGCACGATTGTCAACGGAGGCTTCCTCTGGTCTGAGCACCGCGGCCGCTACATCCGGATTCAACGCCGGTTCGAGTTCGCACGCATCGTCCGCACCAAGAGGCTCCGCTTTCAGGCCTAGTCCATGATGCAGCGCGATGAGCGTACTCAATTCGCAGGCGGCGTCTTGGGAAAATAGTGCGTAGAGCGTTCCCTTCGGCCGAAATCCCGCGCTCTGCCCGGAAAGTTCTTCCACCTCGGCCACAAACTGTGGATAGAGCGCCATGCTGGCCTTGCCCAAAGGGACTAGCGGAATGGTTCCTGGGGTTTCCGGGGCGGGCGACAAGATGCCGGCGCCGGCCCACGATGCTTCGCGTCCCGGCTCACCCTGATCGAACACACCTACGCGCAGGCCGGCGCGCGCAAGTTCCAGCGCGATCGCACCGCCGATCAATCCGCCGCCGACCACCGCTGCGTCAAACTTCTTCATGAATGCATCTTAGCGCATTCGAGGAGTTGCTTCATGGCGGATTGGAACTGGCCTGAACGGACACGGTGGGAACGGAAACGTGCGATCTGGCTCACGGTCTACAGGGATCTGACGAGGTCCTCCGAGAGGACCTGCGCTTTTTTTGCGGCGCTACGCGCGCGCATCCAATCTCCCGCGTGCGCGGATTCCCGAGCCTCGGTTATGAAGCTTCGGACTTTGGAGGCCAGATCGAGTTGCGCGGCGTTCAAGGTTTTCCCCTTCGCCGCCGCGATATTTCGCTCCGCGATGCTGAGACTTACATTGGTCTGCTGCTGCGCGGCGGTGGTTTCTTCCGGCGTCAACTGCGGCATGATCTGCGGCGGCTCCGGTCTGGCGGCGGCGTTCTGCGATGGGGCGGTCGGGACGCGCGGGCGCTGCGGCGCGCTCGTAGCGATGGCCAGGGGAGAAGGCGGCGGGGGGACGTCGATCTGGAATTCAGGCGAAGCCTCATCGGCCTGGTCGCTTGCTGCCGTGAGCACACCTAGCGGCCTCGGCCGGACCACTGCGGCCGTGCTCCAGGGAAACGTTTTCGCTTTAGCTTTTCGCTCGGCGCATCCGCTCACCGCGACCGCGGAGGCGCACAAGATCACAAGCAATAGGCGCGTGCGAGCGCGGGGCGAGCCAGCAGGGGACTGAATTGCTCTGTGTTTCATGATCAGGCCGCGAGCGGCAATTCGATCCGGAACGTGGTTCCCCGACCGACCTCCGAAGTAAAGTCTATCGAACCATTGTGAAGCTGTACAATTCGGAAGGTGCTCGCGAGTCCTATTCCACTCCCCCCCGGGCGCGTGGTGAAAAATAGCTGAAAAATCTTCTGCTTGTTTTCTGGTGGAATGCCTTTGCCCGTGTCGCCCACGGTAATCTCCGCCATTTCGCCCCGGCGGCTCAGTACGAGATGCAACTTTCCGCCGTTGGGCATGGCTTCCACGGCGTTGAGCACCAGATTCAGCACCGCCTGCTTAAGCAATCCGCGATCTACGTAGACTTCCGGCACATCGATGGGCAGAAGTTGCGCCACTTGTACGTTGGATTTTTGCAACTGGGGCTGCGCAACCTCCATCACTTCCTTCAAAATGTCGGCGAGTTGCGTGGCCTCCAAGCGAATCTCCATGGGGCGCGTAAAATCGAGGAAGCGCTTCACGACGGCGTCCAGGCGGTCGATTTCCTTGTCCAGCACCTGAACGGCTTGCTGCGCGTTGCTATCCGACTCCGCGGGCAAGGACTCTTTCAGATTTTCCAGCCACAGGCGCATGGAGTTGAGCGGGTTTTTCACTTCGTGGGCCACGCCCGCGGTGATGCGGCCCAGCGCCGCCAGGCGCTCGCTCACCTGCAATTGAGTATTGATGCTCTCGATGGAATCGAGGTCGCGCAGCGTGACGAGAGCGCCCATGCGCTCGCCGTCTTCTTGAATGGCCTGTACGCTGACGCTGACGCGCTTGGGGCCTTCGATGGTTTCCAAGTCGGTTTCCGCCGCGATTTCACGGAATTCATCGCCCTCGACGTGCAGCACTTCATGCAAGGGATGCCCAACCGGAAAGATTTCGTTCACGCGACGCCCGAGGAAGTGTCCGGCGGGAGCACCCAGAAATTTTTCCGCCGCGGGACTCACCATGATCGCGCGCGCCTCTCGCGTGAACAGGAGCAAGCCATCTTCCATGCCGGCCATAACGGAGTTCATGTTTTCGCGCAGGGTGCTAAAAATCTCGTGGACGCCGCGGAGTTGCTGGCCGACTTGCGTGATCTTGCGGCTTACCTGGCCAAGTTCATCGGTACCACCGGCAAATCCCCGCGTTTCGGGTGAAGGCGAGTCGAATTGGCCGGCAGAAATGCGGTCCAACTGCGCGGAGATGTCTCGCAGAGGCGCGAGCGCCGCTCCGCTCACCACCGCGGCGAGGATCGTGGAAAGCACCAATGCGAGCGCGACGATGGTGCCGAATTTTCGGACGCTCGGCGAAATCTCTTCGAGCAAGAGTCCCGAAGAGACGGCCACGCGGACTTCGCCGAACGGGTCGGGCCCGTTGTTGAACGGGAAATCGTATTCGTAGACGCGTGGTGGGCCCGCCAGCACCTTTGCTTGATGCAGAAAGCCGCGTTGCGTGAGTTGAGAGAGAGGCAATCGGCGCAAGAGGAGCTTGCCTGGCAAACCCTCATCGGTCGAGACCATGACCATTCCATCGCGATCGGTGATAGACACCTCATAAACGGAGGGCGTGTCCTTGGCGGCTTTCAACTGGGCATGCAGGCCTTCGTCGATCTCAAAGGCGTGCCGCACGTAGTCATGGATGTCTTCGGCATCGTTGGACGCCGGCCGGAGCCCCTCGCGTTTGGCGTCGGTCAGGGCGCGCCGTGCCTGCTCAAATACCTGGTTGGCGATTTCGCGGGCACGCTTGTCGGTTTCCTGGAGCACCTGCTCGAGGAGTTGCACCACGAAGACGCCGGACAACACGACGACGACGAGCAGCACCAAGCTCGTCATGACCAGGGTGAGTTTCGTGCGCAGCCGGAGCTGCATCGCGCGCCTCTACTCCGCTTCGGCGCGATCGCCGCCGTATTCTTTAAGTTTGTTGTGCAACGTTTTCAAACTGATGCCCAGGAGGTCCGCCGCGCGGGTCTTGTTGTTTCCCGTGGCGCTGAGCGTTTGCAGGATGAGCTCGCGTTCCATGGCGTCTACCGTGGTGCCCACCGGGAATTTTATGGTGGACAGATCGCTGGGGCCCTTAGCCTGGGATTTGCCGAATTCGTCGGGAAGGCAACTGCGCGTGATCAGATCCTTTTCGCACATGATGGAGGAACGCTCCAGGACGTTGCGCAACTCGCGAATGTTTCCGGGCCAGGTATGGCTCATGAAAATATCCATCACCTCGGTGCCGATTCCACGGACATGCTTGCCGTGTTTGGCGTTCACTTCGCGAAGCATGTACTCCACGAGGAGGGGAATGTCGTCCTTGTGGTCGCGCAGCGGCGGCAGATGGATGTGAAACACATTCAAGCGGAAAAAGAGGTCCTGGCGCAACTGGCCGTTTCCGACGGCTTGCTCGGGATCTTTGTTCGTAGCGGCCAGCACGCGCACATCGACGGGCGTTTCGCTTTTGCTGCCGAGGCGGCGCACTTTGCGGTCTTCCAGGACGCGCAGAAGTTTGGCCTGCGTGGGAGAGGGCATCTCTCCGATTTCGTCCAAGAGCAAAGTTCCGCCGTCGGCCAGCTCGAAACAGCCGATGCGGCGCTCCGCCGCGCCGGTGAACGCGCCGCGCTCGTGGCCGAAGATTTCACTTTCCATCAAGGTTTCGGGAATTGCCGAGCAGTTGATGGCGACAAAGGGTCCCGAGGCGCGCGGCGAAAGTTTGTGAATGGTTCTGGCGACGATCTCTTTGCCCGATCCGGTCTCGCCGGTGATCAGCACGGATGCGGAGCTTGGCGCGGCCATCTCCACGATGCGCATCACTTGCTGCATCGGCTTGGAGCCGCCGACGAGATCGCCTAGACGCCCGGTTTCGCGGAGTTGCCTCTGCAGCACGGCGAGCTGCCGCTTACCGCGGGCTTTTTCCAGCGCGCGATCCAGCAAGGCGCGCAGCACCGGAGCTTTGAGGGGTTTTTCGATGTACCAGAAGGCGCCGGCTTCGATGGCCGCCACGGCGCGTTCTTCGCTGCCTTTGCCGGTGATGATGATCGCGGGGACGTCATGCAGCTCGCTGCCGAGCTGCTTCAAGAGGTCCAGGCCGTTCATTCCGGGGAGCTCGACGTCGGCGATCAGCGAGTCCGGCTGATAACTCGCAAATTTCGCCAGAGCGTCTTCGGCGCTGGCTACGCCGAGAACATCGCAGCCCCATTTTTGCAGGAGCTGTTCGTAGCCTTTGCGCGCGTTGTCTTCATCTTCGACAATCAGGACGCGGTCCTTGCGCTCGCCGGTTTCGATGGCGCGTGCCGCTGTTTTTGTCTCTTCGCCCATGCGGGTCAGCCTCTTCCTGGCAGATGGCCTTCGTTCTGCGAACTGTGCATACGCTGGATGCATCGACTTTAACAAGGCCATGCGTGCTTGCCAAGGGTACTTCGGTGAGTAGGAGCTGGCGCGAAAGCCTGTGTCGCCGCCGAATGCGACGATGTTCACAAACTCTGATATTATGTACACGTGCAGAAATGGAGTTTTGTATGGAGATGGGAGGGACGGGAGATGGCCACCAGCAGTAAAAGCCGGTCACACAAACACTTTCGTTTGAACGCACAGCAGATCAAGCGTGCCCAAAGAGCGTTAGGTGCCGTTACGGAAACGGAGACCATTGAAAGGGCATTGGCTTTGGCCATTTCCGAGAACGACAGGAACCGCTTGGCGGAGGAAGCCCACGACCGCTTCCTGAGAAGCGGTATTGAAATTAAGGACGTGTACGGTGCCCTGGAAGATTAGATGGAGCGAGTCCTCTTCGATTCATCAGTCTATATTGGCGGCTTCCGAATTGGTGGCGACGCGGTTGCGGCCTTGGGCAGACATGCGGCAGTGTGGCTGAGTTCCGTCGTATTGGAAGAACTCTACGCTGGGACGAATGAGCGCAGCTGCTACGTAGTGGAGCAATTGGAGCGCGATTTTCGCAAGTCGGGACGGATCGCGGTCCCCAATCTCAGCGACTGGGCAGGGACGGGTAAAGTGCTTGCACGCCTCGCCGCGAAGTATGGCTACGAGCAAATTGGCAGGGGACGACTAACTAATGACGCCTTGATAGCCATGAGCGCCGGGCGGCTGCAAATAACCATCATAACCGCCAACGTGAGGGATTTTGCGAGACTTGCTGAATTTCGTCCGTTCACCTGGCGTGTGGACAAACCTCGAAGCAATTGAGAGTCGCGGACTTGCTTTGAGCGGTCAGGTAAAGCCGCACTTTTCAACGATACTTAGCCTTATAAGATGAACCTCTATGAAAAGGACTGGAAGGAATACAGAATCCGCCGCAAGCGGATTCTTGTTTTGATCGTCGCGGAGTTCTTGGCGTTTATTCCCGTTGTGGCGCTAGTGGCCATCGTAGAGAGGAAATTGTTTTCAACTGCATACCTGGGTTTTCCCACCGCTGTGGTTTGGGGAACGCTCTATCTGTCTACAGGGTTTCGCCTGCGCAAATTTCCGTGTCCGCGATGCAGCAAGAATTTCTTTGGAAAGATGGGCGGGCCTCTGGTTTTCTTTGGCCAGAGATGCGCCTACTGCGGTCTGCGCAAATATTCCGACGCCTAGATTCTGCTACCTCCGGAGGTTCAAACGGATGGTTATTCCTTGACGAGATACAAGGCCCGCTCCAGTTCCAATTCCAGCTTTGCGCCTTTCGGCAGGTCGAGTTCGTGGCCGCGGCCGGATTCCATCAGGTACGCGGCGATCGCTCCGGCTGCTGCGCCCTCGGCGACTTCCTTTTTGTCTTTGTCTTTGACGCCTTTTACCGCGCCGATGGCCGCTCCCGCGGCTGCGGCTTGCGCCGCGTCATGTTGCGTGCTGGTGCGCCCTTCGATTAAGCCCTCCTGCGCTGCGCCACTTTTCACGCTGTGATCGCCGGGGACGCCCACGACCTCCGCGACGATCGGCAGCTTACCGAATTTCGTGCGGACGTCATCAAAGGTCAGCCAGATGCGGGCGCGGCCTGCGATTCCGGCGGATTCCACGCGGCTGACGTGGCCGTGAATCTCCGCGCCGGGAGGCAGATAAATTCCGCTGCCGGCTTCCAGCGGCTCGAGCGTTTTTACTTTGAATTTGCTGTTTTCTCGAGTTTGCTTGGTATCGAGTTCGTCCTCCAGGCGGACCAGAAATTTCGTGCCGGGAGCGACGGCATAGGCTTCCAACGGCAGATCGTTGCGCCTCCCGTCTGCTTTCTGAGCTGGCTGGTCTTGAACCGCGGGTGACGGTGGTTCTTGCGTGGGCTCCTGAGCAGCAGACGTCAGCGTCGGGCTGAGACCAATCGCAATATTCACGGCTACCGCGGCGATGAGTTCGATGCTCCGCATGTTCATTGCTTCCTCCTGCCATTGTTCGCGACCGCGGCCTTCTCTGGAGCATGCGTGCCGCCAATGGTGGGTTTTTCCTGCGCGTGCAAACACCTCGATTGCAGGCACTTGCAGGTTCTTTCGGAGAGTGCTGGGTGAAACTCGCCGGACACCTGTCAGCCGTTCGCAGCAATCCGCCAGCGGATTCCGACACTTTTGTAATGGAAAGGCTACTGCCCTGCGGGGGGCTAGCGGTCGAGGAAGCGTCGAATCCGACGGAGCACTTGCGCGTACATGGCAGGCGTTACTCGGCCGGTTTGGGTATTTTGCTGGCTGGGATGATATGCGCCGAACAGCGTCATTTCCACTTCGGCGAATTTCGCCTCGGCACCGTGAGCGAACTTATGCGCCGCGCGCGACGCGACGGCTCCGCGATCCTTCAGGATCGCCAGATAAACGTCCCAGGCGATTTTTCCGAGCGCCAGGACCGCCTTCGGCCGCAAAATCTCTATTTCACGTTCGAGATACCCGCGGCAATTCAGGAACTCACTAGGAAGCGGTTTGTTGTCTGGTGGAGCGCAGCGGGCCGCCGCGGTGATGTAGGCGTTCTGCAGCCGCAAGCCGTCGTTGCGTAGCAGGGCTGTGGGCTGATTGGCGAAGCCTGCGTCGTACAGCGCTTGGTACAAGAACACACCGGAGCGATCGCCGGTGAACATGCGTCCAGTGCGGTTCGATCCATGGGCGCCGGGTGCGAGGCCTACAATCAAGAGTTTCGCTTTGGCGTCGCCGAATCCCGGGACTGGCTTGCCCCAATAGGTCCAGTCGCGATAGGCGCGGCGTTTTTCTCCGGCCACTTTTTCACGATAGGTCATTAGGCGCGGACATTTGCGGCACGCGATGATTTCTTCCTCAAGGACGCGCAGTAGTTGTGATTTTTCCGGCATCGCGCTAAGAGTTCTCGCGATCCAGCATCCGGTTCACTTCCGCGAAGGGTATCGCGCCATCGAGCAACGACGTGTACGTTCCGGTTTCCATCAATTCCTTGCCGATGCGGCGTACCAAGCCTAGCGCGGCGCGCGCTGCGGCGGAGCCGGTGCTGGCGCGGGCTACGCCGATTTTCTCCAGCTCTTTGAGGGATGGAGATCCCGAGGTTACGAGAATGTTCAGAGGTGCGTCGAGGGCTTTCACCAGCTTGGCGATCGTCTCGGCATCCCGGACTCCCGGCGCAAACAGGCAGTCCGCGCCAGCTTCGCGATAGGCGCGAAGCCGCTCCACGGTGCGCTCGAAGCGCGATTCGGCGGGGCCGATGAGCATCAGGTAGATGTCCGTGCGCGCATTCAGCACCAGCGGCACGCCCAGCGACGCAGAGACTTTGCGAATGGTGCGGATTTTTTCCACTTGGAGTTTGGTGTCCACGTGCGAGCTTTCGTCGTTCCCGGTAACGTCTTCCAGGTTCATACCCACGGCTCCGGCGGCGATCACGGCTTTTGCGGTTTCCGCCATGTCCTCGAGCGTTGTGCCGTAACCTGCTTCCATGTCGGCGGTTACGGGCACGCGCACGGCGTTCGCGATCCTGGCTACGACGCCGAGCATTTCGTCGCGCGAGACGCACTGCCCGTCCTGATAACCGAGGGAGAAGGCGACCCCCGCGCTCGTCGTGGCGATAACCGGGAAGCCCAGTTCTTCCACGACACGCGCGCTGGCCACGTCCCACGCATTGGGAAGCGTGAGGATGCGCGAGCCGTAGTGTAATTTTCTAAATTGTTCCGCTTTTTGTGCTTGCCTTTGAATATCCATTCGAATCTCCGAGCCGTATGTTTGACGGCGGTCGCCTGCAGACAGCGTAAATGCCGCTCGCCAGGTAGCAAACAACCAATTTGGAGAGCAATTCCCTGGGTCACTGCAACAGTTTCAGGGCTTCTTCGTGCAGCTTTCCATTCGTGCTCAAGAAATCTCCTGTGTAGATGGTCCTTTCTCCGCGCACATTGGTCGATCTTCCGCCGGCCTCTTCGACGATGATTCCCAGTGGCGCGAGGTCCCAGGGCTTGGAGGTCCAGTCCAGAGCCGCTTCGATGGCGCCTTCGGCGACCAGCATGTGCTGCCAGAACCCGCCGAAGCCGCGGCCATTTCGCGCGGCATCCGGAAGGCGGCGAATTTTTTCTCGAGCTTCCTTGTTCTTGGTGGGGCCAGTGCCCGTCGTGAAGACCATCGCTTCACTCCACCGCGAGATGCTTGAGACACGTAAGCGCTTGCCATCGCGATAGGCGCCTTCACCGCGGTACGCCCACCAGCGGCCCCTCAACGCGGGGGCGCTGACCATTCCCGCGACGATTTCTCCATCGCGCTCGATGCCGAGAAGCGTTCCAAACGTGGGAATACCGCGAGAGAATTCTTCGGTGCCGTCAATCGGATCGATGATCAATCGCGCGCGCCCTGCGGCGCTTGCGGCCTTGGCATCGCCGTCGCCCATCTCTTCTCCGAAGACGTTGAGAGCGAGGCCGCTGGCGGCGACCTTGGCTCGTGCCATCTCCTCAACGGCGCGGTCCGCTTGCGTTACCGCGGTCCCGTCGCCCTTTCGCTCGACGCGCATGGCATCCGCTCGAAAATACCGCATCGCGATGGCGTCCGCCTCGTTCGCGATCGCTTCCAGCAACGCCCCGTACTCCTGGCCAAAACCCATCCGGTCTCCTCGATTCGTCAATTCGCTGTCCCCTTTGTCTATTTGACACGCTCACCCGCGACCCCTAGCATACAAACTTACGTTCATGTCTGCTCATGCCAACACCGGCACCGTGCTTGACCGTATTCTCGACGCACGCCGCGCGGACGTCGAGCGTCGCAAGCGCGTGGTGCCAGAAACCGTGCTGAAATACGGCGTCAAGGCCGCTTCGCCCCCGCGCGATTTTTCCACCACACTGTCCCGCGAGGGGTTGAACATCATCGCCGAATTGAAACCTGCGTCTCCTTCCCGCGGCGTGATTCGGGATCCTTTCGACGC
>JBGOVR010000075.1:0-21516 GCA_041478205.1 Candidatus Acidiferrum sp. | reverse complement strand
GCGGAATAAGAGCAAGGGAGATTAAGAAGCACAGCGCGGCCGTTGATAAATCGCAAGCGCGCACGGCGGCACTATTCAAGCCGTTGATCGAAATGAACGCCCTTGGCATCTTTCCAGGACGCACCGGCCATGAAATGTAGATGCCGGGGAAAGACCTGCGGATTGGTGTCGTTCAGGAGGCTTGGGACTTTGGCGGGAACAGCTCTTTGCGATCCACCAGCGCTCTGTTTTTCAGAGGCTTTTTTCGCTTCTTCCACCCAGCGGTTCTTGAGCGCCTGCCAATCGACTTTTTGAAAATCGAAATAGTAAATGCCATCGAGCTTTTCGGGATACCCCGCGCGCGCGGCTTGGAGTTGGGCTTTGGCGGCAAGATTGGTGGAAGCGGAAGCTTGCGAGCGCGCCGCGAGAAACTCGTGGAGCGTCTCAGCACGGGTGGCGCCAAGAATGAAGTCCGGCGTGACGGCCAGGTGGTAGAGATTGTATTGCACCACGCCCGCGTTGCCCTGTCCGCCGCCCAGCGAAATCTTCAAATACGTCGCGTCGCCTTCGTTGCGCTCCGAGCCGACCTGGTCGCTGAAAATCGTGCGGATGAGTTTCAGGGTTTCCGGCTTCTTGCGAATCCCAAGAACGTAGACCGCTTTTTGCGGATCGAGCGCCGGGCTGGTTTGCATCGACGCGAAATCACCGCTCAGCAGCCCGAGCGCATCCGATATCGGCATGCCGAGGCGGTTCTGCGCGAGACCCTCCATCATAGCGATGCTGCCTTGCTGTCCTGGCGGGAGCGCCGCCGTGATGGCGTGCTTCAGCATTTCGTAGAAAGCCGCCAGATTGAATTGCGTTCCGCTGTAAGAAATGGCACTGGGAGACAGAAGAGACAGAGAGGCCGGCGATTGCTGGCCGTCACTCCAAAGATCGAAGAGCGTACCGGGTGCGGCGTCGCCAAGAAGCGCGGCTTGCACCCGCGTTTTTGTGCCTTCGAGAATTACGCGGCCGCAGAAGGAGTGCACTGCTTCGAGTTTCATGGCGTCGAGAACCGGGGCAATCTTGACGCCGGAGGCATTGGCGTCCGGGATGAGGGTCTTCAGGTTCGGAACCCGAGCGAAAAATTCGAGCAGGCCGCCGCCGAGCAGGGGCTGCGCTTCCTGGTATGCCGCGGACTGTGCCAGCGAAGCAGCGGCGGGAGCTTTGCCCTCGAGACGCGCAAGAACTTCTTCCAGAACCGAGCGTTCATTGGCGCTGGCGGCATATTTGCCGTGCTCGACCCAGTAGGTGGTGCCGGTCTTGCGTTCGACTTTCAGCACCGGCACGCCGGCGACGGTGATTTGCGAGAGTTGCGGCGCTTCTTTTTCTTGCGAGCGCATGCGGAGAATAGCTTCACCGAGCAGGCTTTCCTTGCCGCTACGGTCGTAGACAAAAAACAAGCCATTCCAGGGATGCTCCGCAGGCTTCGGCGGCACGGCGCTCGCGGTCATCTTTGTTTCCGGCTTGGCGAGATAACCGACGACAAAGGCATTCTCGAGAAAAGCGGAGTACTTCTCGACCTCTTCCCGGGTCAGTTTTTGCTTCGACGCATCTTTCTCTGTTGCGCTCATCATATTTTCGAACATGGCCGAGCGCACCGGGGCAAAGTCGGGATCATCCCAAAGCGCCAGCAGGGAATTGGCTTTTCTTGCGTCCGCGGCGGGAGTTCCACGCCAAATGAGATAAAGCAAAGTGCGCGAGGGCATTTGGGCAGGTTCCAGCGGCGCCTGCGCTAAGGCTCGGCCGGAAAACAGCAGCGTGGATACGATGACGGCAAACACGACGCCGCGCAGGTGAATGAGCTTCATGAGAGGTCTCCGCCCAAAAGTTTTGCCGTGAAACGGCATCTTTAAATGCTAGCCCGCTGCCGGAAAAGACAGAAGCCCTGTCCCGCGTGAGGTTTCCAGAACGCGGAACAGGGCTCTAGATTGGGTAGATCAGACCCGGGCTTTACGATTACGGCTTGGCTGGAGCGGCGGCAGGCGCGGCAGCCGCAGCGGGCGCGGCACCACTGCCAGCGTCTTTCGGCGTCGAAAGGTATCCGTTAATATCGTTTTTTCCGACGTCAAAAACCACGATTTCATACGGCGCCATGCGCGCGCTACCCTTTAGGTAGAACTGCACCGGCTCGCCCGCGGTCTTGTCTCTCTTTTCAACCGAACGGTCATCGACGAACACCGTCATGGTGTACTTGGACTTTTTCGGGTCCGCCTTCGTGAGAGCCACCTGCACGGGTCCCACACGCTGCGGCGTCTTGTTCTTGGTGATCTTGAATTCGTAGTAGTTGCGGTCGCCGCGGCGCTTCAGTTCTTCGAGGTCGTCGCGGTTGTGAGCGATGAGCCCGCTCATCACCCCCATGTCGCCGGTGGCCCTTTCCAGTTTGCCTTTCGTCGCTTCCAAATCGGTCTTCGTGGCTTCGATATCTTTCTTGGCGCCGCCAACCTCGGTGGCCACTGCGCCAATCTTTTGATTGCTTTCTTCCTTCACCTGGTTCAGTTGCGAGGCCAGTTTTTCATCGGAGGTCACCTGGTCCTTGCGGATCGCTTCGGCGCGGCTTCTCGCCTTGGCGAGCTCTGCCTGGGTCATGCCGACTTTCTGCTCGGTAACTTCGATGTGGCCCTTCAGGTCGGCGAGGCGCGCATTCGCCTGGTCGAGCTGCGCCGCGAGCAGCTTGCTCTGATCCTGCGCCTTGGCGAGATCTCCCTGAAGACGCGATTGCGAGGAATAGCCTGAGTAACCGAGCACAACCACCGCGACGATCAGCACGCCGAACAGCACTGCGATCCACCGCGGAGTGCCCGTGTTTTCATAATTGTAGGATTCCTGCGGACTCGGTACGTTTGGAGAAATGCTCATTCACCCTCCTCAGAGATCGACCCAACTCAGCGATGGTACCATCTAGAAATCATCGCTCGCAACGTGTGTGCGCGTCTGCGCCTTGTCTAGCGTGGACGGGCGTGCCGCCTATGGCCCTTCGCCCCACCCTTGCTCGGTGGCAAAGGCCAGCGGGAAAAGACCGACGTCGCCAAGCCGCCACGCGGCGTGAATTCTCCGCGAACCACGCACCACTCCGGTTGGATCGCCTCGACGATGTCGTGCAGTATTTTGTTCACGGCGTTTTCATAGAAGATTCCGAGGTCGCGGTAGCCCAGCAGATACATCTTTAGCGCTTTGAGCTCGATGCACTCCTTGCGCGGCATATATTGGATGGTGATCGTGCCGTAGTCGGGCATGCCCGTCTTCGGGCACACCGAGGAGTACTCCGGGAACTTGGTGGTGATGAAGTAGCCCGGGAACTGATTGGGCCAGGTGTCGAGCTTCGGAAGTTTTGCGTCGATGCCCGCGCGCGCGTGCTGTTCGGTGTAATCGGCCATGATGGCTCCTATTGTACGACGCCACGGCTGATCGCGCCGTTGCCCTCGAAGCAGCTCGATTAGCGGGCGTCGAGGTCGACGTCCTTGATGGGAACGTCCCAATGCCCGTCCAGAATCTCGAAGCGCCTCTGCTCTTCCCGTTTGTAAGTCTCCTGATCCGGGTAGAGCTGCTTGATCAACGCCGCGGAATCGAAATTGTCGTGGGCAATCTCCGCGTTCTTGAAAACCAGCGTCGTCCGATAGTCCCAGCGTCCGTCTTCGGTGGTGTGATACAGGGGAGCCGCCGCGGTCACCTTGAGAATGCGGCCGAGCTCCATCTCTTTCTTAAGCACCGGGTAGTGATTCTTCTTGAACAGCGCAATAAATTCATCGGCATGGCCCCACTTCGCCTTGTAGTAGTACTCGACGACAAAAGGCCTCTCTTTCGCGTCCGCCGCCGCGGCGCTGGCTTGGTGCGCCCGCACCGCCCCGCGAATCGGAAAAGCCAGCGCCGCCAGAATCACAACCGCCAGAAAATACCAGCGGATGGTATTTTGGGAATTTACTCTTGGCATTTGATCCTCCGTCGTAGCGTCTCTCGAGATCAGCGGATGTTACGCGCTACTCGCTCTCTGGCACAAGATGAACCTCAAGCTATAATGCCTGCCGGTTCTACCCGGCGCAGAGGGGCGCATTGCAATGAGCGAAGACAAAAAAGATCGCGAACTGGGGATGGGCTGCCCGATTTCTCGGCGCGATTTCCTCAACGGAGTCGCCGTCGGAATCGGAGGCGCACTGGTCAGCGACCCGCTGCTCGCGGCGATAGCCGCCGACGACTACGCTCCGGAAAAAGCCTCCGGCTACTACCCGCCCGCGCTAACCGGGATGCGTGGCAACCATGACGGCACATTTACCTACGCCCATCGCCTTCGCGACGGCCAGAAATGGGATTCCACCGGGCCCGCCGCAAACACTGGTGAAACCTACGACCTCGTGGTCGTCGGCGGTGGAATCAGTGGCCTGGCTGCGGCGTATTTCTATCGCAAGAGCGCGGGCAATAGCGCATGCATTCTAATCCTCGACAATCACGACGACTTTGGCGGCCACGCCAAGCGCAATGAATTTCGCTCCGGCAACCGCCAACTGCTCAGCTACGGCGGCACGCAATCGATCGAAAGCCCGGGCGCCTACAGCGCGGTGGCGAAAAACTTGCTCGCGGAGCTCGGCATCAAGACCGAGCGTTTCTACGAAGCCTACGATCGGAAGCTATATGCAAATCTTGGCACCGCAGCGTTCTTCGACAAGGAAACTTTCGGCGAAGATCGCCTCGTCACGGGAATGAACGCCACGCCGTGGCCCGAATTCCTCGCCAAGGCCCCTCTTTCGGACACCGCGCGCCGCGACATCGCCCGCGTCTACGCCGAAAAAGTAGACTACCTCCCCGGCCTGTCAAAAAAAGAAAAGCTCGCCATGCTCGCCAAAATCAGCTACGCGGACTACCTGACGAAATTCTGCAAGCTCGCTCCCGAAGCGTTGCCGTTTTTTCAGACATTTCCGCACGATTTGTTTGGCGTGGGCATCGAGGCAGTTCCCGCAGTAGGTTGCTACGTAGCCGGCGACGACTATCAATCCTTCACCTACCCGGGTTTCGATGGTTTAGGCTTCGGTGAGCGCGAAAAGGAAGAACCCTACATCTTCCACTTTCCGGACGGCAACGCCTCCATCGCGCGCCTCCTCGTTCGCTCGCTGATTCCCGGCGCCCTGCCCGGCGAAACGATGGAGGACGTCGTCACCGCACCCTCCGACTACGCCAAACTCGATCAACCAGCGTCGCCCACGCGTGTCCGCCTGAACAGCACAGTCGTCCACGTCCAGCACACCGCTGCCGCAAGCTCGCCAAAACTAGTCGAAGTCACCTACATGCGCGGTGGCAAACTCCAATTCGTTCAAGCCAAGAATTGCGTCCTGGCCTGCTACAACGGAATGATTCCCTATCTCTGCCCGGACCTCCCCGAAAAACAGAAAGATGCGCTTTCTTACCTTGTGAAGACCCCGCTGGTCTACACCCACGTCGCGCTCCGCAACTGGACGTCTTTCTCAAAATTAGGAGTGCATCACATCGTCGCCCCCGGCAGCTATCACACCTACGTCGCGCTCGATTTTCCCGTCAGCCTCGGCCAATACCAATTCCCCAGCCATCCAGAAGAACCGATGGTCCTCTTCCTCCTGCGCACGCCCTGCAGACCCGGCCTGCCCGCCCGCGATCAATTCCGCGCCGGCCGCATGGAGTTGATGGGCACGCCCTTCTCCCAGTTCGAGCGCAGCATCCGCGATCAACTCGCCAGAATGCTCGGCGGAGCAGGTTTCGATCCCGCCCGCGACATCGACGGAATCACCGTGAACCGCTGGGCCCACGGCTACGCCTACGCACCCAATCCCCTCTTCGATCCCGCCTGGAAGGAAGCAGAGAAGCCTTGGATTATTGGCCGCCAACCGTTTGGCCGTATCGCCATAGCCAACTCCGACGCGGGCGCCAGCGCCTACACCGATGTCGCCATCGACCAAGCCCATCGCGCGGTCACAGAACTTCTATCGGGCGGCTGAGGCAGCGCTATTGCATCACAGAAGTACGCCGAAGCACCTTCCAGCGAGCGCTGGGGGCGTGTTGTCTGATCTCTTCTGCGTGTTACAATGCGGTTTGTTGTGGCGCTATGGTGCAAAGGTTAGCACGCGGCCCTCTCAAGGCCGAAATACGGGTTCGAGTCCCGTTAGCGCTACCAAGCCCTCGCATAAAATAGTTCTTGGGCCTTCCCTTATCCGCCACGCGATTTCTTCCTTCTTCGCAGTAGCTTTCCCTCCACGTGCCTGATAAGCTTACCGCCGTTAGCACGATGACGGCACGGCGTGAAGCGCCTCCCAGCTCCGCGTCACCCACGGCCATCATTTTCATTCCCGAAGTTCATGAAGTTATACCGAGGAGGGGTGTATGCCGCCGGCCGGACTGGACAATCTAAAACACATCGTCGTCCTGATGATGGAGAACCGTTCTTTCGATCACATGCTAGGCTTCGCGCAGAGCCCCACTTGGCCCATTGACGGGCTGAAAGGTAACGAGACCAACACCGACTCGGCGGGCGCCACCGCCCAAGTTTCCAGCGACGCGAACTACGGCGGCGACTTCACGCCAGACCCCGGCCACGCCGTCTTCGACACCCTCACGCAGCTCTACGGGGACCCGAACACTTCCGTAATGAAGGACCCCACCATGAGCGGTTTCATCCGCAGCTACGAGGGCAAGACCCACGACCCGCAAGCCGCCCACCGCATCATGAAGTGTTTCTCTGTCCAGAAACTTTCGGTACTCACCTCGCTCGCCCAGCAATTCTGCGTCTGCGACCGCTGGTTTTCCTCGGTGCCCGGCCCCACGTTTCCCAACCGCGCCTTTGCCCACGGCGCCACCTCCATCGGCCGCGTGGACATGGGCATAGACTGGCGCAACATGTCCACCACCATCTACGAGCGCCTGGCCCAGAACAACGTCAATGCCGCCATTTTTTACCACGATTCCACCATGGCTATGACCTTCAACGGGCTCGCCGCGAAAATGCAAGACTACTTTGGCGTGTTCGATGATTTCCTGCGCCTTTGCAAAAGCAACAAGCTTCCTCCCTACACTTTCGTGGAACCCCGCTTCGCCAATTCACCCGGCGGCAACGGTCAAAGCGCTTTTTCGGCCAGCGACCAGCATCCCGATCACGACGTGGCCGAAGGGGAAGCGCTTATCAAGACGGTTTTCAACGCCATCTGGAGCAACACGCAGTTGCGCAACTCCACGCTCCTCGTGATCGTGTATGACGAGCACGGCGGACTGTACGACCACGTGCCCCCGCCCACTACGGTGAATCCCGATAGCAAGGTGTGGACCAATGACGGAATCTCCATGGATCCGTCTTTTGATTTCACCCGGCTCGGCGTGCGCGTTCCCGCGCTTCTCATCTCGCCGTACATTCCCGCTGGAACGATCGATCGCACGGTCTACGACCACGCCTCGATCATTGCCACCGCGCGCAGGCTCCTGATCCCCAACGTGGCCAACTCCCACCTTACCCAGCGGGACCGTTTGGCCAACACCTTCGAAGGCAACCTCACGCTCCCCGCGCCTCGTACCGACACCATCGATCTGGCCGAGGCCGCAAAATCAGCACCGCCCACTGCGGCGCAACTCGATGCCCCTATCAATGACCATCTCAAGGCCCACGTACTCCAGGCCTCCTTCCTGGAGCGCCAAGTCCTGCCGCCGGACCAGCAATCGGGCATCGACCCGCAAAACATCAAGACCGAGGCCAAGGCTTCCGCCTTTTTGCAGACCGTAAATGCGAAAATTCGCGCCCAAGCTCCCAGCCAGGCTGGGGCGGCCGGTTCGAAAAACTGAGCGAGAGGATTCCCCAAACATGCGCA
The DNA here is from genome assembly GCA_041478205.1 of Candidatus Acidiferrum sp. GTDB lineage: Bacteria > Acidobacteriota > Terriglobia > Acidiferrales > UBA7541 > Acidiferrum. The sequence goes on along the minus strand of JBGOVR010000075.1, from coordinate 13,684 downwards.
CACGCTATCACTCGTCAAGTTCGCGATACATCCTCGGCCTCGCTCTTTCGGCTTGCTGCCTGCTGCAAATAAACTCGGCTTCGGCACAGACTCCGGCCCCCACCCCCGCTCCGGCCGGCACCACCAACCCCGTCACCGGAACCTCCGATTGGGATCAGTGGAAACGCAACTGTTCCGGCCTCCTCCACCATTTCAAGCAAGATCTGATCGGTTGCGGGTCCTCCACCTTCAGGTCACGGCCCTTTCACTTCGTCGCTCAGAGCATCGTGCCGGGCAGCGGTGTGGGAGGGGGCGGCCAGTACGCGCCGGACCTCAACGCGGGGAAGTGGCAAAACCAGTTGAAGGCCACCAGCGTGATTACCATCCGCCAGTTCTGGCTCGCGGAGCTCAAGTTCCAGGGCCAGCGTTCCATCGACAAAGACTGGAACAAATCGGGCGAGTCTCTCGGATTGAATATCTACGTCCACAACCGCAGTCTGCCCGTGATGACCTTCTACGGTCTCGGACCTAACACCAACGTCAACAATTCCGTGAAGTTCAGCCAGCGCGACACCGTCGCCGGAATCGACCTGTCCAGCCCCACGCCGGTGTCTTGGCTCTCTGTCGGCGGAAAGCTCGAGGGACTCTGGCCAAACGTGGGCGGCGTCACCGGCACAAATGTCATCTCCATCCAGCAGCAATACACCGAGCAGACCGCTCCCGGCCTCACCGCTCAGCCCCCCATGGTCCACGAACAGATCTTCCTTCATCCTCACAAACGAGTCTTCGAACAGTTCGCCATCGACTACAACATTGCCTACAACTTCTACCAGGATACCGACACCGGACATTTCTCCTTCCGCCGCTTCGAGGCCAACCTCGAACACCATTTCTATCCGGAAAAATCGAAGCTCGGCGTCGCCCGGCTCGATCGCGACTTCATCGTCCGTTGGCGATACTCGGCGTCCGATGCCAGCAGCGGCAACGCCGTCCCGTTTTATCTCCAGCAGACCCTCGGAGGCACGGACATCGACAATCAGCCGACGCTGCGGGCCTTCAAGGACTATCGCTTTCGGGGTCCCGATTTGATGATGGTCCAAGCCGAATACGACCGCCGGGTGTGGAAGTATCTCGGCATCCTGGTCTCCTATGACGCCGGCAAAGTAGCCCTGCGCAAGAGCGATCTTAATTTTTCAGGCATGCACCAGAGCTTCGGTGGCGGCGTCGCGATCTACCTGGCGGACAAGCTAGTCTTCCGCATGGCGGTGGCCCTAGGCGGCGGCGAAGGCGCCCATCCTTATTTCGGCATAGCCAACTTCCTGTAGCATGGGCCTTCTGGTCGGCATCTTCCAGCCGGCCTACTTTGCGCTCGGGGATTTTGCCTGTCGGCGACCATAGCTAAAACCGCAGCACTTCAAGTGCCTATCTCCTTCTCCTTCAGCGAGCTACAACATTCTCACAAAAATTCCTTGACATCTACGTACTCTTATGGTAACATGTACTTTGAAAGTTACCCGACACCCGTCCCGCTCCCTCGCCTCTCCGCGCTCCTTGGCGTCCTCCGTTTGCCGCGAGCCCCGACCCTCGCGAGTAACTCCTCTAGAATCAATCGCGAATTTGCTAAGTCCTTTAGAACTCACTCTTACGAGGAGTGTGCGTAGTTGCCCCAATTTGCAGCAAATAACCCCTTTAGAATCAGGTTCGAATTTGCTAAGTCCTTTGGAGCTTACTCTTACGAAGAATGCGCCTACTTGCACCAATTTTCGACAAATAACCCTTTTAGAATCAATCGCCAATTTGCTAAGTCCTTTAGATCTCACTCTTACGAAAAATGCGCCCGTAAGTCCTTTAGAATCCGCTCTTACAAAATCATGGGACTTAAAGTCCCTCAGAATCATACTCTTACAGAAAAGGGTGGGGGAGGGGCAAAATGTCGAGCAGCGGCTCCCTTATATTCTCACACCCTTGTACCCTTACAGTCTCCGATGTGGGAAGGGGGAGATCGCATGGATCAGCAGCAGCTAACCCAATGGCGTAAAGATACTCCCGGCTGCGCCAACCGCGTGCACCTCAACAATGCGGGTGCCGGCCTGATGCCGAAGTCTGTTGTGGACGCCATCGTGGGCCATCTAAGCCGCGAGGCGAATTTCGGCGGGTACGAAAGCGCGGACGATGCAGCGGGCGCGGGCAACGAGTCTTACGCCAACGTGGCCCGCCTTCTAGGCGCGCAGCCGCGCAACATCGCGGTGGTGGAAAATTCCACGGTGGCGTTTTTCCAGGCGCTCGCGGCCTTCGATTTCAAGCCTGGCGACGTCATCGTCACCACGCGCAACGACTACGTCTCCAACCAGTTGGCTTACCTTTCGCTGGCTCGCCGCTGCGGAATCGAAGTGCGCCGTGCCGCCGATCTCGAAACCGGCGGCGCGGACCCGCAATCCGTGCGCGAACTCCTGCGCGATCCCCGCGTACGTCTCCTCGCCGTCACCTGGGTGCCTACCAATTCCGGACTGATGCAGCCTGTTGAGACGCTGGGCGAAATTGCCGAGTCCGCGGGCGTGCCCTACCTCATCGATGCTTGCCAGGCCGTCGGCGAAATTCCGATAGACGTCACGCGGCTACGCTGCGATTTTCTTTCCGCCACGGCCCGTAAGTTTTTGCGCGGGCCTCGCGGAATAGGATTCCTCTACGTGTCGGACCGTGCGCTGAAACGCGGAGACTTTCCCCTGTACATCGACATGCGCGGCGCGGACTGGGTGTCAGCCGACAGCTTCGAGCTGACCCCAGACGCGCGACGTTTCGAGAACTGGGAATTTCCCTACAGCCTTGTACTGGGTCTCGGAGAAGCGGCGCGCTACGCCCTGGGCGTGGGCGTCGAGCGCGGTGGCCGCCGCGCTCGCGAGCTTGCAGCCAGCCTTCGCACCAAACTGAACGGTCTACCTGGTTTTCGCGTTCTAGATCGCGGCAAGGATTTAGCAGCCATCGTGACGGTGGAAGTCGCGGGTTGGGAGGCCTCGGAACTCGTCAAGCTGCTTCGCCAGCGAAACATCAACACGTCAGCTTCGCAGCGCGCCTACGCGGTCATCGACATGGACGAGAAGCACGCCGCCTCCGCCCTGCGCCTCTCTCCGCACTACTACAACACCGAGGACGAGCTAGACGCAGCGATCGAGGCGCTAAAATCCCTGCCGGCAAAAGCGAGCGCAAAATGACATGGAGTGCGACGGCTTGCCGCCGCCTTTACGGTGCTAGAACTAAGCTCAGGCTGGTGCGCTATGCAGCCGACGCAGCGGTTTTTCTGCGCGAACCGAAGAACCCGTAAAACATAATGTACAGATAGCAGAGCACGGGAATGAAAAAAGCGTGATGAATGCCGATGCGGTCGGCGAGGAGGCCCTGAACCTCCGGAATGATGGCGCCACCAACAATCGCCGCGACCAGCAAGCCGGAGCCGTCACCCGTAAGCGGGCCAAGCCCTTCGATCGCCAGGGTGAAGATGGTAGGGAACATGACGGAGTTGAACAAGCCAACGGCAATGATCGTCCACATCGCAACGTGGCCCGTGGTTAGCATGGATGCGCACACGAGAAGCGCCGACATGATGGCGGCAACGCCAAGGACTTTGTTGGGTTTGATCTTCTGCTGCAACGCCGAACCGATGAAGCGCCCGACCATCGCGCCGCCCCAATAGAACGAAACAAACCCCGCCGCAACTTTTTCCGACATGTTGCCAATGTCCGCCTGACTGAAGTAGTTCACCAAAAAACTGCCGATCGAAACTTCTCCGCCGACGTACACGAAGATTCCGATCGCACCAAGAATCAGGTGGCGATGGCGCCAAATCGAGTCGTGCAACACGGCGTCGCGCTGCTCGACAGCAGCGATGCGCGGAAGCTTGAACAAGGCGATAGCGACGCCCAGCGCCATCAGCGCCAACGCGAAGACAAGATACGGCAGCTTGACGGAAGAGGCTTCGTGAATGCGATACGCCTGCTGTTCGGGAGCGGACATCTGGTGAAGAACCACGGCGGCGAGAGGGGCGCTGCTGAGAATGAGCAGACCGCCGAGCTTCGGGCCGATGGTGGTGCCGAGAGAATTGAAGGCTTGCGCGAGATTGAGGCGGCTGGCGGCGGTTTTTTCCGGACCGAGAACGGCGACGTAAGGATTCGCGGAAACTTGCAAAATGGTCATGCCGGCGGCGAGAACGATAAGGGCGGTGAGAAAAAGGGCAAAAGACGGCGCGCTCGCGGCGGGGATGAACAGCAGCGCGCCAAGTCCCATGGTGAACAATCCCGCGACCATGGCTTTTTTGTAACCGACCGCGTCGATCAATTTTCCCGAGGGCAGCGAGAAGACGAAATACGAAGTGAAAAACGCGAACTGAATGAGCATGGCCTTGGCGTAGTTCAGCTCGAAGATGGACTTGAGGTGGGGAATGAGAATGTCGTTGAGGCTGGTGAGAAATCCCCACATGAAAAAGAGGGTGGTCACCATCGCCAAAGGGCGGCGGTAATCCTGGGACGTCTCGGCGGTCCCAGCCGTGGTGCTCATAGTCGTTTGAGCCATCGGTCACCTTTTCGCTGTTGAATATCGTTTAGGTTGTATCACAGAGTGCGGCCGCGCCCGCTATGCCGGCATCTTCTTTGTAGTGCGCAAGTACCACGGGTATGTCCTGCGGGTAGGGATTGAGGCAGGCTCCCTTCCAGCGTTCGCGAATCTCCTCGAGGAAGGGCGCAAGCATGGTAGAGACGCCTCCCCCGATGATGATGACGTCGGGCTCCAGCAGATCCACGATATTCCCGAGCCAGTAGGCCAGCAGGTCCAGCGTTTCCGCGAGCACGCTTTTCGCGACGGCATCACCCGCGGCGTGGGCCTTGGCGACCATCTCGCTGGTCACCGCCTGGGGATTGCCACCGGCCATTTCGAGCAGAATGGATTTCGGATTCTCCGAAAGTTTTTGGCGTGCGCGCCTGGCGATGGCAGGGCCCGCCGCGAGAACTTCAATGCAACCGCGCTTCCCGCACGGACACAGAGGACCGTGGGAGTCGATGCCCATGTGGCCGCCTTCGGCAGCCGAGCCGGTCCGGCCGTGATAAATCTTTCCGTCGAATACGATTCCTGTGCCGATGCCAGTGCCGATGGTGGCGTAAAAAACGTTGCGATAGCCGCGTCCCGCGCCCCACTTTGTTTCCGCCAAGGCCGCGGCGTTGGCGTCGTTGTCTATTTTTACGGAAACACTAAAGATGCGGCGGATTTCGTCGCCCAACGGAAAATTATGCCAACCGGGAACATTCGGGGGATTGATGATCACGCCCGTGGCCGGATTCAGCGGACCCGGCGCGCAAATGCCGATGGCAGGCATTTGTTGCTGACCGGGCGAAGAGGCTAGGAGCTCGCGGATCGCGGTGGAGACGGCGGCCAAGCCGCGCGAAGCATCGATGGCGACCATGGGAATGCGGCTGCGGGCGCGAATCTGTCCGCGCGAATCGACCAGACCCGCCGCTACTTTCGTTCCACCAATGTCCACACCCACGACGACGCTATCTTCCATCCGGAGCGGTTCCTTGACCCCTTTCGAGTCCTTAACGACGGCCAAACGCATCTAGAAGCGGAGCGATACTACCTTACTGCAACGAATTATTGTGGCAGAAGAAGCGCAAAAGGGAACGAAGGCGGACTTGTTCAGGAATCCATCTCACAGCCTTCTTTTTTGCGACCGCCGGGCTAAAGCCCGGCGGCTACGTTGCCCCTACATGTGCCCTCACATGATGCCTGCATGATAGAGTGGCTCGATGCGGCTGCTGCTTGTGGAAGATGATGCGCGGATCGCGCGGTTTGTGGCCAAAGGCTTGCGCGAGCAGGCTTACGCGGTCGATATTTCCTCGACTGGCGATGACGCTCTGTATCAGGCGGCGATAAATTCGTACGACCTGGTCATTCTCGATGTAATGATCCCGGGCAAAAATGGATTCGAAGTTTGCCGCGAGCTGCGGAAGGCTGGGCAGCGCCTCCCCATTCTCATGCTGACGGCCCGGGACGCTGTGGAAGACCGCATTACCGGACTCGACCGCGGCGCAGACGATTATCTGACGAAGCCGTTCGAGTTTCGCGAGTTGCTGGCGCGATTGCGCGCTCTGTTACGGCGATCCGGGGAACTGCGGCCGCCGCAAATTGTGGTTGGGGACTTGGTGCTGGACACCGGCGCTCAGACGGTGACTCGCGGGGGGCGCGGCATTCCGCTGACAGCAAAGGAATATGCGCTGCTGGAATTTCTGGCGCGGAACGCGGGCCGCGTGGTGGGCCGCGCGGAAATCGCCGAACATGTGTGGGACGAAAGCTTCGATCCGTTCTCGAACCTGATCGAGGTCTATGTAAATAGGGTGAGAAGAAAGATCGACACGGGAGCGATGAAGGCGTTGTTGCACACGCGGCGTGGCGCGGGCTATTTTTTTGGTCTCGCCGATGGGGCGGGAATGCCGGAGCCGCACGAGGCGGAAAGCGTCCACCGTCCGCATGGCAAGAACCACTCTTCCGCGAGGAAGGGCCATGCTTGATTCGGTCCGCGTACGGCTCACGTTTTGGTACACGGGGGTTCTCGCGCTGTTCCTTATCGCCTTGTCGCTGGCGACCTATTTCATGTTTTGGCGGAGCACGCGGCAGCGAACCGACAACGACCTCTCCGAACTTTCGGATGCCTTTCTCACCACGTTTCAGGCCGAATTGACGGACAACGACAACAAGGGGCCGGAAGCGCCCAAGCTGGCGGCGCAAGAAGCCATCATCGAACATCGCTTTCGCGATCACGTTTTTGTGGTTTTGGATCCGGAGGGCAACGTTTTGATTTTGTCGCAGGATCTTCCAGGTTATGAATCCATCCCGAAAGGACTGCTATCTTCCGGCGGCTTCCGGCGGCTAGTCGATGCGTCAGCTCTTGCTCCAGGCGCTTCGGACGATCGCCGATTGCAGAACGTGAGGGGCGGCAGGAGCGGTTATCGCGGAATCGTTCGGCGGTTTCCGGCGGACGGCAAGACATACACGCTGGTCATTCTCAGGTCGCTGCACGTGCAGAAAGAAATGTTGGAGGAAGTTGCGGCAACCTTCGCGTGGGTCATTCCGATTGCCATCGTGCTGGCCAGCGTGGGCGGTTATTTTCTGGCGCGGAAGAGCCTTGCGCCGGTCGTGGCGATGAGCGATCAAGCGGGACGCATCGGCGCGGCGAATCTCCACGAGCGTTTGTCCGTTCGGAACGAGAAGGACGAACTGGGGCAACTGGCGGCTTCCTTCAATCAGCTTCTCGAGCGCGTGGATCAGTCTTTTGAGCGCCAGCGGCGCTTTATGTCCGATGCTTCGCACGAGCTACGCACGCCAGTGGCGATCTTGCGCGGAGAATCCGAAGTGGCGTTGTCGCGAACGGAGCGGCCGGCGGAGGAATATCGCGAGTCGTTGAGCGTGCTGCACGCGGAAGCGCAGCGGCTGACGCGCATCGTGGACGATCTGTTCACGCTGACGCGCGCGGATGCGGGGCAGCATCCTCTGGACCCGCACGATTTCTACTTGGAGGAGTTGGTTGCCGACTGCGCGCACACAACACGCACGCTGGCGCTGGCAAAACGCATCTCGCTTACGTGCGAGATCGCGGAGGAATTGCCGATTCGCGCCGATGAAGGATTGCTGCGGCGTATGGTTTTGAATCTGCTCGACAACGCCATCAAATATACGTCCGAGGGTGGCAGCGTAACGGTTTCCTGCCGGCGGGCCGGTGGAGAATACGAATTGAGCATCGGGGATACCGGCCAGGGGATTCCCGCGGACTTGCAGCCGCGCATCTTTGAGCGATTTTTTCGCGCGGATAAGGCGCGGACGCGCGCGGAAACCGATGGCGGCGGCGCGGGGTTGGGGCTTTCCATAGCGCGGTGGATCGCCGAGGCGCATCAAGGGCGTCTCGTATTGGCGCGGTCCGATTCCCGCGGCAGTACCTTCACGGCGTTTCTGCCAGCCCCGGTGCCGGCGCCGGCGTCTGCGGCAATTTGACCCGTTAATCCTGCGTTTATCTTGATATCGCTAACGTGCCGACAGGGGCCCATTGCGGGCTTTTTGCCGGTCTAGGAGTCGCGAACTATGAAACCCCCTCGCACACTGGTGTTGGTAGTGGCGGGTGTCGCCTGTTTGGTTGTTGCCGGGAGAAGTGCGGCACAAGACGCGAGCGGTTCGGGAGCCCCGGCACAGGAGCAAACACTCCCGCAACAAGCCACCGCACAGCCGGGAAGTTCTACCGCAGGGTCTGCACTGCGGCTGACGCTGCAAGACGCGCTGGATCGGGCTCGAAAGAACAGCACGCAATTTCAGGCTGCGCTGACCGCAGCAGGCCTGGCGCGAGAAGACCGGAAACAAGCTTTTACTTCGCTGCTTCCGACGGTTGTTTACAACAACTCGGCAATCTACACACAAGGCACGGGGGCGGCGGCCTCGAAGGCAACCGGATCGCCGGTGGTTTTCATCGCGAACAACGCAGTGCACGAATATGTGAGCCAGGCAAACGTTCATGAGGCCATCGACCTCGCGGCGGTGCAAAATTTTCGGCGGGCCTCCGCGGCCTCGGCGGTGGCTCGAGCGCAGGCGGAAATAGCGTCGCGCGGCTTGGTGGTGACGGTCGTTCAGAATTATTACTCCGTGGCGGCGGCGCAGCAAAAACTGGAAGCCGCGAAAAAGACGGCGAATGAAGGCGACAGTTTTTTCAAAATAACCCAGGATCTGGAGCACGGCGGCGAGGTAGCACATTCCGACGTCATCAAGGCCGAGCTGCAGATGCAGGAGCGCAAGCGCCAACTGCAAGAAGCGCAACTTGGGTTGTTGAACGCGCGGCTGGACTTTGCGGTGCTGATTTTTCCGGATTTCAACGACAACTATGAGGTGGCGGACGATTTGCACGCGGGTGTCGCGCTGCCGACGCTTGCGGAAGTCCAGCAGCGAGCCGCCCGCGACAATCCGGACCTGCGAGCGGCGCTGGCGAGCGTCCAGGAAGCAGGCCACGACGTTACGGGAGCTCGCGCCGGGTATCTGCCCTCTTTGAGTCTTGATTATTTCTACGGCATTGACGCGGCGAATTTTGCGGTGAATACGGCCGTGGGTGGGCAGAAGTTCTCGAATCTGGGCTCCTCGGCTGTCGCCACCCTGAGCATTCCGATCTGGAATTGGGGGGCGACGCAGAGCCGGGTCAAACAAGCGGAGTTGCGGAGTTTGCAGGCAAAACGCGAGCTCTCTTTGGCGCAGCGAAAACTGCTCGCGGAAATTCAGTCACTGTACGCGGAAGCGGATACGGCGGCGAACGAACTCGGCGGGCTGAACCGTTCGGCGGAATTGGCCGGGGAGAGCCTGCGGCTGGTGACGCTTCGTTACAAGAATGGCGAATCCACGGTCTTGGAAGTGGTGGACGCGCAAACGACATTTGCTTCGGCGAACTCCGCCTACCAGGACGGCGCGGTGCGGTATCGCGTGGCTCTGGCGAATTTGCAAACTCTGACGGGAGTGTTGACGACTCCATGAAAGCATCGATGATGGCTCTAACACAAAAATACTTCGGGCTCGTGATGGTGGCGAGCGCCGTGGCGGGCCTGCTGGGTTTCGCGAGCGGGTGTGGCGGGGCGGAAAAAGAGAAGGAGCCGGTGGTCAGCGTGCAGACCACGCCGGCGGCGCGAGGTCCGATCGCGCAGATGGTGTCCGCGGAGGCGGTGGTGTTTCCGCTGGAGCAGGCGATCGTGGCGCCGAAGATCACGTCGACGGTGAAAAAGTTTCTGGTGCAGCGCGGCACGCGAGTAAAAAAGGGACAGTTGCTCGCGGAACTGGAAAACGCCGATTTGTCGGCGGCGGCGGAGTCCAGCAAGGGCGATTTCGAGCAAGCGGAAGCCTCGTATGCCACTACCGTCGGCGCCGGCTTGCCGCAACAGATCCAGAAAGCAGAGCTCGATGCGGCGGCGACGAAGTCCGCGTTTGACGCGCAGCAAAAGGTGTACGACAGCCGCAAGGAACTTTTTCAGCAGGGAGCAGTTCCGCGGCGCGACCTGGATTCCGCGGAAGTTGCGCTGATACAGGCGCGCAGCCAAAACGAGCAGGCGCAGCGGCAACTGGCGGACTTGCAACGGCTGGGCAAGGAGCAGGCGCTGAAATCCGCGCATGGTTCCCTGGCTTCGTCGGAGGGGAAGTATCGCGGAGCGGAGGCGCTGCTGAGTTATTCGCAGATTCGCAGTCCTATCGATGGAGTGGTGACCGACCGGCCGCTGTATGAAGGAGACCTGGCGACCGCCAATCAGCCGCTGCTGACGGTCATGAATATTTCAAGACTGATTGCCAAGGCGCATATTCCGCAATCGGTGGCGGCGGTATTGAAAGTGGGGAATGCGGCGGAGCTGAAAGTTCCCGGGCTGGACGAGCCGGTGAAAGGGCGCGTGAGTTTGGTGAGTCCTGCGCTTGATCCGGGAAGCACCACGATTGAAGTGTGGGTGGAGGCGCGGAAGCCGGACCCGGCGTTGCGACCCGGAATGACCGTGGACATCTCGATGGTCGCGAAAACGGCGAAGGATGCGATCGTGGTGCCGACCGGCGCGGTTTTCAAGAACGCCGAGGGCGCCGACTATGTGCTTGTGGCGGGCACGGATGACAAGGCGCATCAGAAGCCAGTGCAGGCGGGCATTCGAGGCGCGGAGCTGACGCAAGTGGTCAGCGGGATTAATGCCGGCGATGCGGTGATTACGACCGGGGGGTACGCGGTGCCCGATGGTACCGCGATCAAAATTGAAAAGGCCGGCGCTGAAGGAAAAGAAGGAGCGGATAAGGCAGACGACAAGGACGACAAGAAAGACGAAAAAGCGGGCGGCTCCGCAAAGCCGGCTGATAAGGGAAAGGAATAACCGCGCATGGACCTTCGGCCGGTTACGAACGGCGGCGCGCAGCCTGTGAGCAAGCCGGATGCGCCATGGTTCCGGCGTCTCTCGAGTCCCATATTGTTCTTGATCGTGAGCTTGACCCTGGTTGGCGGTTATTTCGCGTTTACGATTCCCGTTTCCGTTTTTCCCAACACGGATTTTCCGCGCATCGTGATCGGCGTGGACAACGGCGTCATGCCCATCGATCAGATGCTGGTGACGATCACGCGCCCGATCGAGGAAGCGGTCAACAGCGTGCCGGGACTGCAGAAGGTGCAGTCCATCACGAGCCGAGGTTCCGCCGAAGTCGATCTTTTCTTCAACTGGAACTCGGACATGATTCTGACGCTGCAGCGCGTCGATGCCGTTGCCGCGCGGATGCAGGCCGAGCTTCCGCCGACGGCAAAAGTGGAAACGCATCGCCTCACCTTTGCGGTATTTCCCATCATTGGCTACAGCCTGACGTCGGACAGCGTTCCGCAGAACAAGCTTTGGGAAATCGCCACGTACGACTTGAAGCCGCGCATCAACCGGCTGGACGGCGTGGCGTCGGTCATCGTTCAAGGTGGCCGGGTTCCCGAATTTCAAGTGATGCCCGATCCCGCGCGTCTTCAGGCAGCGGGGATCACGGTTTCGGAAATTCTGGATGCGATTCGGCGCACCAATCTGATCGATTCACCGGGCCTGCTGGAGAGCAACCATCAGCTGGTGCTGGGTCTCATCAGCGGGCAGGTGCGGAGTCCCGAACAGATCGGGCAGATCGTCGTCAAGAATTCGCCGGCAGGTGTGCCAATTCGACTTGGCGATATTGCGTCGATCGCGCCCTCGGTTGCGCCGGTCTACACGATGGTAACGGCTAACGGCAAACCCGCTGTGCTGCTCAACGTGAACCGGCAGCCGGACAGCAACACGCTCGACGTGGCGAACGAGGTCCACGCGCAAATCGCGGAGCTTCTCCCTTCGCTTCCTCCGGGAGTGCATCTCGAACCGTTTTACGACCAATCGACGATCGTCCACGATTCCATCGCGAGCGTACGCGACGCCGTGCTGCTGGGGCTGCTGCTCTCTTCCATCATCCTGGTGCTCTTTTTGCGCGACTGGGGAACTTCGCTGGTCGCCGGATTGGTTATTCCGGCGACCTTGCTTATCACTTTCATCGTTCTCAAGTTCACGGGCCAGAGCTTCAACCTAATGACCCTCGGGGGCCTTGCTGCCGCTGTCGGGCTGGTGATCGATGATGCCATCGTAGTGCTCGAAAACATTGTGTTGCACCGCGACGCGGGCCAGAACCGTTTCCAGGCCATCCAAAGCGCTCTGAGCGAACTAATGATTCCCCTGATCGGCTCGACTATTACGCCGATTGTGGTTTTTCTTCCGCTCATCTCCATTACCGGAGTCACCGGCAGCTTCTTCCGCGCGCTGGCGGTCACCATGAGCGTTTCTCTGTTCACCTCGCTGCTCCTCGCGCTGACGTGGACGCCGACGCTCAGCCAGTATTTCGTTCGCCGCAAGGATATTGTGGGCGTTCCAGCAGCCGCTTCCGCGGAAGGGCCGGACGTCGCTTCGCTCCTAGCGGCGGAAGAAGCGCACCTTTCCGGCTTCTTCGGTCGCGTCGTGGATTTTTATTCGCGCACGATGAACGGCGTCTTGAAGCGCCCCTGGATGCTGGTCGCGAGCTCCGTAGCGATCGTTGCCCTGTCGGTGGTCTGCTACAACTTGCTCGGAAGCGACCTGCTCCCGGCAATGGACGAAGGCGGATTCATCCTGGATTACTTCACTCCTCCGGGCAGCTCGCTCGCGGAATCGGATCGCATCCTTTTGCACATGGAAAAAATTCTGCGTGCCGTGCCGGAAGTCGAGAACACTTCGCGACGTACCGGCCTGCAGTTGGGACTCGCCGCGGTCACCGAAGTCAATCGCGGCGACTTCACCGTGAAGCTGAAGCGCGGTCGCAAGCGCGACATCGAAGACATTATTTCCGACGTTCGGGCGGAGATCGAACAAACGGAGCCCACCGCCAAGGTGGAATTCATTCAGGTACTGCAGGACATGATTGGCGATTTGACGAGCCAGCCCGAGCCCATCGTCATAAAACTTTTCTCGCAGGATGCCAAGCTCCTGGGGAACACCGCGCCGCGAGTTGCTGAAGCGATCAGAAAAGTGAAGGGCGTGGTGGACGTCCTCAACGGCATCGAAAACACCATCAGCGGTCCGGCGGTGACGTATCAGGTGAATCCCAGTGTTTCCGCGCGCGCCGGATTCACTCCCGAGGAAGTCGCGATGGACGCTTCGGCGATTCTGGAAGGTGAGCCGGCCGCAACGCCCGTTATTCTCAACGACCGCGCGTATACGATCCGAGTTCGTTTTCCGGAAGCGAGCCGTTCTTCGCTCGATAGTATGAGCAACACCCTGGTGACCAGCTCGACGGGCCGGACGGCGACTCTCGGCTCCCTCGCCAGCCTCACGACGGAACCCGGCCAGACGGAAATTCGCCGCGAAAATCTGCAACGGCTCGTGGAAGTCACCGGCCGCTTTGAGGGCGTGGACCTCGGCACCGGCATGGCTGCTGTTCAAAAGACTGTCGCAAGCATGCACTTGCCGTCTTCGATCCGCGTCGAATACGGCGGAACCTACCAGGAGCAACAGAAATCCTTCCGCGACCTGTTAATGGTGTTGTTCCTCGCGCTGTTGCTGTTGTTCATCGTGCTGTTGTTCGAGTTTCGTACTTTCTCCGCGCCGACCGCTATTCTGGCGTCCGCGCTGCTTTCGACGTTCGGCGGGTTTTTGGC
>JBGOVR010000177.1:0-8723 GCA_041478205.1 Candidatus Acidiferrum sp. | reverse complement strand
GCCACCGCGCAAGTGACCGAAAACCGCAGCCGCGCGGAACCTTCTTTCACCGTGGGCGGCCGAATCGCGCGCACGGCAAAGCCCCGCTGCTGCAGAAATTCGGCCGCCGCAAGCGCTTCTTCGTTTCCACCGACGACCACCGGCACGATTTGCGTGCTGCAACCCGCCGTGTCCCATCCCTGCGCTCGCAACCCCGCACCCAGGCGCCGCGAGCGCGAAAGCAACTCCGCTCGCTGTGCATCCATTCCGCGAGCGAGTCGCAGCGCCGCTCGAATTTGCCCAGCCATATACGGCGGCATCGCCGTGCTGAAAATAAATGTGCGCGCGTGATTGATCAAATGCTCTCGGAGCACCGCGCTCCCACAAACAAACGCCCCCGCGCTTGCCAGCGCCTTTCCGCAGGTATGCGTAGAGGCAAGGATATTCGATAACACACCGCCCTCGGCGGCGATTCCCCGCCCCGAAGGTCCATGCACCGCCGTGGCGTGCGCTTCATCAACAATCGCAGCGGCGCCAAAGCGCTCGCATAGCGCAACCAAGTCCCCAAGCGCCACGACGTCGCCGTCCATGCTGAAAACCGTCTCGGTCACCACGAACTTCCGGCCACTTTCATGCCCATGCTCGCGCAACGCAGATTCCAGCGCATTCAAGTCGAGGTGCGGGTAAATGATCTTGCGCGCTCCGGACAACCGCATCCCATCGATCAAGCTCGCATGATTCAACTCGTCAGAAAACACGAGATCATTCTTCGTCAGCACCGAAGTAAGCAACCCAACGTTAGCCGCATACCCACTGCCAAAATACAGTGCCGCCTCCGTCCCAACGAATCGCGCAAACTCCTCTTCAACCTCATCCCACACGCCGAGGTGCCCGGACAACAATCGCGACCCCGTGCCTCCGACCCGCTCCGCATCACGCACCGCATCCAGCACCGCCGCATGCAACTCCGGATGCCCGGCGAGACCCAGATAATCATTCGAACAAAGATTCACGCCGCGAATTTCCTCGAGAGTTCGCCGCTGGCTCCGCGTCTCTAGCTCGCGGAGTCCGTTCTCAAGTTCGCGCAGAAAAAAATCGTTCAATTTAGATGGCATGCGATTCGAGTGGTTTCAATCCCAAGGTCAGAAGTAGTTGCTCGTCTTCGTCGGGCCCTGGATTAGGCGTGGTCAAAAGCTTCTCGCCGACAAAAATCGAATTCGCGCCGGCAAGAAAACACAGCGTAACAGCTTCCGGTGACAACTGCTTGCGCCCCGCGGCCAGGCGCACTCGCGAAGCCGGCATCACGATGCGCGCGGTAGCGATGGCCCGCACCATCTCCAGGGGGTCGAGCGCGGGCATCGACGCCAGCGGCGTCCCCGCAACACGCACCAGCATGTTGATCGGCACGCTCTCCGGATGCGGCTGAAGCGTCGCAAGTTGGTGCAGCAGCGCGATGCGGTCGGTATCGCGTTCGCCCATGCCCAGAATCCCTCCGCAGCACACGGTGATGCCGGCCTTGCGCACCGCCGCCAACGTGCGCAGCCGGTCGTCATACACTCGTGTCGTGATTATCGATCCGTAAAACTCCGGTGAAGTATCCAAGTTGTGATTATACGCCGTCAACCCGGCATCCTTCAATCGCGCCGCCTGCCTCTCTGTCAACATACCCAGCGTGCAGCAAACCTCCATCCCTAGTGCGGAAACCCCGCGAACCATTTCCAGCACATTCTCGAACTCCGCACCCTCGGGCGCCTGGCGCCAGGCCGCCCCCATGCAGAACCGCGTCACCCCACGCCCCGCCGCCTCCCGCGCCACTTCCACAACATGCCCCGGATCCAGAAGTCCTTGCCGCTCGACATCCGTATCGTAATGCGCGCTCTGTGGGCAGTACGCGCAATCCTCCGGGCACCCACCGGTCTTTATGGAAATGAGCTGGCAGGTCTGCACTCGATCGGGTGCATGCGCTTGACGATGCACGCTTTGCGCTCGAAAGATGAGTTCCGGCAGCGCCGTTCGGTAGATTTCCTCTACCTCGGCTCGCTTCCAATCGTGGCGCAATTCGAACGAGGCGGCTTTTTGCGGCCCCGCCGCCAGCATGGAATGAGTGCGCATGATCCCCCGTTCGCCCGGTTAAACGTCTTAGACGATGAGGCATGTTACCATCGCTTGGCAAGTCCGTCTCGCCAAGCGTATGCCTCGCGGCACTTTCCTGTTAGGCCCGAGTAACGTCCGTACGCGGGTACGGGGCAGGCCGGGTAGTACGGTGTAGTCGGCCAGGTACGGCCGGCCGTTTGACCCGCCATAAGCTAAATGTTATAAATCAGCGTTTTGCAAAGCGGCGCGCCGGGCGCCCAGGGTTCTGCCCCGAGGTTTTGGCGGTGCAGACAGCTTCGGCGTCATGAGGTCACAAATCCCTGTCCTGTCCCGAGGTGGGAGCCTTCCTGAAATCCGGTAAGGTGCTCCCCCAGCGCTGGTAGAAGCTGCTGGATGAAATGGTGTGCCGGAAATGTTTGCCCAGTAAATGCAGAGAAGTGAATTCTGAGATGGATTTCCACGGAGGAGTATTCATGCGCACCTGGCTCACAAGTGCCTGGTCCTTGGCATGTCGAATCACAAAATTAGGCGCAGCGGCCGCAACCGTAACGCTGTTGAGCGCTGCCGCCACTTTCGCTCAAACCAGCGAAGAACCCGGCGGCGAAGCCGCCCTGAAGCTCCCGGACTTGTCCCAGGTCCAATTCCTCGGCCGCATCGACGGCCACAAACTGCTGCTTTTCGGCATTCTCTTTTGCGTCTTCGGCCTGATCTTTGGCCTCACCATCTATACCCGCCTGAAAAATCTGCCCGTGCATCGCTCCATGCGCGACATCTCGGAACTAATCTACGAAACCTGCAAAACCTACCTCTTTACGCAAGGCAAGTTCCTCCTTCTTCTCTGGCTATTCATAGCCGTCGTGATCGTGCTCTATTTCGGCGTGCTGGCTCCGGTACCTGGCAAATCCGTCGCGGTCACCCTCCCGATCATCCTGTTCTTTAGCTTGGTAGGCATTGCCGGAAGTTACGGCGTCGCGTGGTTCGGCATTCGCGTCAATACCTTCGCCAATTCCCGCACCGCCTTTGCCAGCTTGCGCGGCAAACCGTACGCGATCTATCACACCCCGCTCGAGGCCGGAATGAGCATCGGCATGATGCTCATCAGCGTCGAACTCCTGATGATGCTCCTGATTCTTCTCTTCATTCCCGGCGATTACGCCGGACCATGCTTCATCGGCTTCGCCATCGGCGAATCCCTCGGCGCCGCCGCCCTGCGCATCGCTGGCGGCATCTTCACCAAAATCGCCGACATCGGCTCCGACCTGATGAAAATCGTCTTCAAAATCAAGGAAGACGACGCCCGCAACCCCGGCGTCATCGCCGACTGCACCGGCGACAACGCTGGCGATTCCGTGGGCCCCAGCGCCGACGGCTTTGAAACCTACGGCGTCACCGGCGTCGCGCTCATCACTTTCATCCTTTTGGGCGTAAAGAGCCCCACGGTCCAAGTGCAATTACTGGTCTGGATCTTCGTCATGCGCATCATGATGCTGATTGCTAGCGCCGCCGCCTATTTCATCAACAGTTTTATCGCCAAAGCCAGGTTCGGCCACGTCGACGAAATGAACTACGAAGCCCCGCTCACGTCCCTGGTTTGGATCACCTCGATCGTCTCCATCGCCCTGACCTACTTCATCTCCTCGCTGATCATCCCCACCCTCGGTGGCGATGCCACGCAGTGGTGGAAGCTGGCCACCATCATCTCCTGCGGCACGCTCGCCGGTGCCGTCATCCCAGAACTCGTCAAGGTTTTCACCTCCACCGAATCGCGCCACGTGAAAGAAGTCGTCAGCTCCGCGGAAGAAGGCGGCGCTTCACTCGGCATCTTGTCGGGCTTTGTCGCCGGAAACTTCTCTGCGTATTACATCGGGCTAGCGATGGTCCTGCTGATGTCCGTCGGCTACCTGATCAGCAACCTGGGACTTGGCAGCCTAATGATCGCCGCCCCCGTGTTCGCCTTCGGCCTCGTAGCCTTCGGTTTTCTGGGCATGGGTCCCGTCACCATCGCCGTCGATTCCTACGGCCCAGTTACTGACAACGCGCAATCGGTTTACGAGCTTTCCCTCATCGAACAGGTCCCCAACATCAAGAGCGAGCTAAAGAAGGACTACGACATCGACGTCAACTTCGAGCGCGCCAAGGAAATGCTCGAAGCCAACGATGGTGCGGGCAACACCTTCAAAGCCACCGCCAAACCGGTGCTCATCGGCACCGCCGTCGTCGGCGCCACCACCATGATCTTTTCGATCATCATGGCGCTCACTCACGGCCTCACCGAAAACGTCAACAAGCTTTCTCTCCTCCACGCGCCGTTTGTCCTCGGCCTCATCACCGGCGGCGCCATGATCTACTGGTTCACCGGCGCCTCCACCCAAGCCGTAACCACCGGTGCCTACCGCGCGGTCGAATTCATCAAAGCTCACATCAAGCTCGACGGCGCCGCCGCAGCCAGCGTTGCGGACAGCAAAAAGGTTGTCGAAATCTGCACCAAGTATGCCCAGAAAGGCATGCTGAACATCTTCATCGCGGTGTTCTTCGCCACCCTGGCCTTTTCCTTTGTCGAGCCCTTCTTCTTCATCGGCTATCTCTTCTCCATCGCCATCTTCGGCCTGTATCAGGCCATCTTCATGGCCAACGCGGGCGGCGCCTGGGACAACGCCAAAAAAATCGTCGAAGTCGAGATGAAGCAAAAAGGCACCCCGCTGCACGACGCCACGGTAATCGGCGACACGGTCGGCGACCCCTTCAAAGACACCTCCTCCGTCGCCCTCAACCCGGTCATCAAGTTCACCACGCTCTTCGGCCTCCTGGCCGTCGAACTCGCTGTCCGGCTCACCGCCTCCCAAGGCGCCGGTCTAACCCACATCCTCGCGGCCGCCTTCTTCGCCGTCTCCTTCTTCTTCGTCTACCGCTCCTTCTACGGCATGCGCATCCGCACCAGCACCCACTAAGAATCGTTCAGCGCTTCCGCGTTCGGTGCGCAAAGAGCGGGGTGGCCATCGGCCGCCCCACTTTGCGTTTCGATAGGATCTCCGTTGCAATCGCCTGCCTCCCAAATCACCACTCGAATTTTTGAGCCGCCGTGCCCGTTCTCTAGTAGGATGTCCAGCGGCAAAAGAGGCAATCCCATGCGCAACAAACTCCTCGTGCTCTTCGCTACTATCGCGCTGCTCGTAGTCGCGACCCATACTCGGTCCAATGACACGTCCGCCGCATGGCGCCAGCTTTTCAACGGCAAGGACCTCACCGGCTGGAAACACGTCGGCCCTGGAAACATGACCGTCGAAGACGGTCTCATTCGCACGCACGGCGGAATGGGCCTGCTCTATTGGACCGAAGGCAAACTCGGCAACTGCCGCGTTCGCGTAGTCTACAAAATGCGCGACCACAACGACAATTCCGGCGTCTTCATCCGTATTCCTGTCGAGCCTCGCGAACCTTGGATGCCCGTCCACTACGGCTACGAAGTGCAAATCGACAATCAACCCGAAGATTCCAACGAAGACGAATTCCACGTTACCGCGGCGCTCTATTCGCTTACCAAACCCCTCGCGCGTCCCGGCAAGCCCGGTCCCGAGTGGAACACCATGCTTATCACCCTGGACGGTCCCCGCACCACCGTCGTCCTCAACGATGTCAAGGTTACCGACTACACCGAAGGCCAACCCGTTCCCGCGAAAAAATTTGATTTCGAGCCAGAGCGCGGCACGCGCCCCAACGAAGGCTACATCGGCTTGCAAAATCACAGTGACAACGACATCGTCTTTTTCAAAGAAGTCGCTGTCCAGTTGCTACACTAGCGAGCCTTTTTGGTTTAGGATGCATTCCACAATGAAATTCAGAGCATGAACATACGCGAACGCAACGGAGCGCCGGCCCCCAGTAGGGGCGCAGCATGCCGCGCCCCAGCTTGGCAATCACGCCCAACTTCAAGCGTCTTTTCCGCATTTTCTTTTAGTGCCCACACAAGGAGCCAAAAATGAAAAAAGATCTCTCCCGCCGCGAATTTCTTAACCGTACGGCAGCCGCCGCCGGCGCTCTCGCGGCCACAAACTCGATCTTCTTGCGCGACGCGCGCCTCGAAGCCGCACCTTATCCTCACGTCCCGCCCAGTGACCGTTTGCGCTTCGGCATCATCGGCATCGGCATGGAGGGCTCCGGCGTGCTCAGCAACGCCATCCAGTTGCCGGGGGTCGAGTGCGTCGCCGCGTGCGATCTCTACGACGGCCGCCACGCCCTCGCGAGGGAACTCACCGGCAAGCCCAATCTTCCCGCCACGCGCCGCTACCAGGAGCTCCTCGACAACAAGGACATCGACTGCATCCTCGCCGCGGTGCCTGATCACTGGCACAAGCAAGTCGTGGTCGACTCCGTGCGCGCCGGAAAGCCCATCTATTGCGAAAAACCGATGTCGCACTCGGCCGCCGACGGCGTGGAAATGGTGAAGGCCGGCAAAGCCACGGGACGCATCATCCAGATCGGCTCCCAGCGCGTCAGCTCCGTCATCTGCGGAAAGGCCAAAGAACTCCTCGCCAAAGGCATCATCGGTGACCTCACCCTGGTGGAAGGCTCACTGGGCCGCAATGATCCCACCGGTGCGTGGGAGTACCCGCCACCGCCCGACCTCTCGCTGCAAAATTTCGACTGGGACACTTGGCAGGGCACCGCACCGAAGCGCGCCTGGGATCCCAACATGTCTCCTAAGTATTTCGCCCGCTGGCGTTGCTGGAAGGAATACGGCACGGGCGTGGCCGGCGATTTACTCGTTCACCTGGTCAGCGGCATGATGTACATGCTCGGTTTCAACGAAGCGCCCAAGCGCGCCATGTGCAGCGGCGGCATTCTGCGCTTCAAGGACGGCCGCAACATGCCCGACGTGCAAGCCACCCTGTTCGAGTACGGCGCCATCGCGGCGCCCGTCTATCTAAGACTCAATCTCGGCGGCGAATCCCCCGAGATCTACCGCTTCTATGGCTCGAAGGGCGTTCTCGAGGTCACGGAGCACGCCATTACCTACTTCCCCCAAACCGGCGAGGACCAGAGCCCCAGCTATTACGCCTATGGCTTCCCCAAGGAACTTCGCGAACAGTACTTCAAGCAGTGGCACGAAGAACACGATCCCCCCGCAGGCAAGGAGCCTGCTCTCGAGGGCTTCAACTACACCGGCGTTTCGTGGGACGAGCTGAAACCTCACCTCTGGACCTTCTTCCAAGCCGTGCGCACCCAGCAGCCCGTCACCGAAGACGTCGTCTTCGGCCACAACGCCGCCCTGGCCTGCCACATGGCCAACGAGTCCTATTTCCGCAAAGCCCCCGCCACGTGGGACGCCTCCTCCGGCACCATCAAGGGCTGACTTCATTCCCCATTTTTTTCTCATATTTCTGCAAGGGTGCGGGTTTTCCACTGCGTCTTGCCTACAAAACACAAATCGACACCTCTTCGTAGGGGCGCAGCACTGCTGCGCCCTTTCTTCTCTTTTCTTAGGTTTTTCTTTGTGTTCCCGGTGGGCTTGCTAAACAGAAGAGGCTACGAGGTAACCCCTAACCCGCCAAGTAAACGCGACGGATAGTCGGTGCACAACACAAAACCCCCGCCTCTGAAAGGTCGCCCGGGATGAGCGCATTGTTGACACAAAGATCGAGGAGAGGATATCACTGGGCCACGCCTCGTAAAAGTAGAGAGAGGCGGAGGGTGCCCCAGGTTCGGGGTGGGAACCTGGGTCTTGGGGTGGCTGTTTCCCTGTTGAGGTTCCCCATGCCGGCTGGTTTGCAGCGCTACTACGGTCGGGGTCATCTGCACTTCATTACCTTCAGCTGCTATCGCCGTTTGATTGTGGTATACTGTCTTCGTAGAAGAGTGCGCCTACGCAGCGGGAGATTACTCCCGCTTTTTTATTTTAGGACACCCCTCGCGGGCTTCCGCGCCCCCACGCAAACTCTCCTGAGCTAAGTACTTCCGGGGATTCTCCTCGCCAAAAACGCGCGGAGGCGCAGAGATCTGATTGAAAGCAAAGAAAACCGGCGGTAACCGAGCCGCACTCCCTCCGCACAACCAATGGTGTGTTTCGCAACAGGTCTCTACAGGCTGCGGAAAAACGCCCGGACCTGTCATCCCGAGGGCTGGGTTTGCCCGAGGGATCTGCTTTTTCCGGCCAATGCGCAACAACTTGATCCTTCTCTTATTTCGGAACCGTACTCGAAACGACTTTTTCCGCAACCTGTCCAGACCATGCCGGACAAGAAGCACATCTTAAATTCCATTGCCGCCATTGCAAGGCAGCTTGGCAGGGCGCCCTCGCGATCGGAATTCATCTCCCGCTCGGGAATCTCCCTCCATTTCGTCTTGCAATCCTTCCCCAGCTGGAGCGAGGCCATTCAGGCTGCGGGACTCCGCCCGTATACCCTGAACGTAAGGATAGAAGACAACTCATTGCTGGAAGATTGGGGCAAAACTGCTCGAAGAAATAAGGCCGTTCTACGAAACCGAGCCAGACTCCCGCGGCACATTTATCGTCGCCAGGGAAAATACAATCCTCACACCTTGGCAAATCGATTCGGCGGCTGGTCATCCGTGCCGCGGGCGTTTCGCAAATTCGCCATGGGCAAGCCGAAGTGGGCGGATGTCCTGGCGCTCCTTCCTGCTCCCGTAGCACG
>JBGOVR010000054.1:0-27895 GCA_041478205.1 Candidatus Acidiferrum sp. | reverse complement strand
GCTGGGCTACTACCCGAGCAATACGGCGCACGACGGAAAGTTCCGAAAGATCAAGGTCGAGATGGCCAACCACGACTTGAAGGTGCTGGCGCGGAAGGGCTACTACGCCCCCAAGAGCTAGGCGGCATCTGCGGACTACTCCACTCTCGATCGATTGAGCTGAACGCTAGAAGCTGAAGCTGGGTGCGCAACCTCAAAAGCGGCGCCGAGCCGCCGCACTCCAAAGGTGGCCTCCCCCCACCCCCGGCAGTTTGCAAGAGTATTAAGCAAAAAGACTTACGCGAATAGCAGTTTGTAACTGTATGAAAACAAAGGGTTCCGCATGGTTGCGGAATTGCGAGAAGTTTCGCCTTTGATTCGTCTTTGGTGGGTACACCCCCGGTTGTTAGGAAAAGAGTGCGTAAACCATTAATTTCACGCTAATTACGGGATCTCCGTTGCCGTGAAGAGTGCGTAACTCCATGTAATATAAGGGTTTAGATAAGATCGGTCTTATGAGAAAGAAACAGCACCAGGAAGCCCGGCGCTGTTGAGCGAATTTTCACTCGGACTAATATTACCAGAAAAGTACGGAACGGTCAAGGCATTCGTTGGCGATTTGCCGACTTAGAGAGTGGCAATTCAGGGGAAGATGAGGCCACGCAAGGCGAGAACGCCGAGGACGCAAAACGAAGCGGTCGCCAGAGCGCGAAGCGTGCCTTGAGGAAGGCGGTCGCGGAGCTTGATGCCCACGAGGAGGGCTAAACCGCCCTTGGCGGCCATGGCCAAGGTTCCGCCCAGCCAAGAGCCCAGCAACGAATGAGACTTGACCGCCAAGGCCGCCACGGCGATCTGACTGGGGTCGCCCCACTCAGTGAGGAAGAGGGAGGCAAAGGAAACGGCCGCCGCTCGCCACCATCCGGCAGTCACGGGAAGCTCGGTCTGGATGGGTTCGGAGTCCTTGAACCAAACGAACAAGGCCGAGAGGAAAAAGGCCACGGCGCTCAAGAGGTCGGTCCAGAAATGCAGTTGAACGAGCAACCTCGCGAGCAACACGGCAGCCAGCATCTTGCTGGCGAATGCCGCGGTGATGCCCATGAAAACCGCGCCGGCGCGGAAACGGAGCGACAGAGAGGTGATGCTGTAAAGCGATTTGTCGCCCACCAGTTCGACGACAAGAACCGTCCAAAAAGCAACTAGAACGATATAGCCGAGGGACGACGCAGTTAGCGCGCTGCTCACGCGACGGTAACCTCCTTATCTTACCGAGCTGGCTTGTCTTACCGAGTTGGCGACGTCACATCACATCCACTCCACCTTCAGAACGGGATGAAGCTCGATGACATTCGGCGCGGCTCCCGTGGCGCCGTGAGCGCGGTCAAAGAAGCCCACGCCTGTAAGCCTAACGGGCGTGGCATTGATACTGGTCGCGAAGAGGGGTTGTGCGGCCAATGACCCTGCTGGCGGAGTCTCGAATCGCAAGCCCGGGGGAGCGGTCTGACGGGGCTGGAAGGTCAGCGCCCCGAGAGGTACATACTTGCCATTCATGAGGGCAAAGGACGAAGGAGAAAGGTGCTTGACGAGTTTATCGTCGATCTCCTGGCGCGCCTGTCCGATGTTGGTGAGCCAAGGACTGTCGCCGACGAACACGCTAGTCGGGGTGGGAATCTCGCCGACCATTTGCGCACCGCTGGCGCTTTGAAGCACCAGATGGTAGTCACCGTCGTGTTCATGCTTCAAAGCGATGATGGTTGCCTCGATGCGCCAAATGGTGAGTTCGGTGATGTTCGCGCGAACGCTCTTGAATGCTGGCGGATCCTTGGCCGGATCCGTCAGACCAGCGGGCCGGGGAAGAGAGATGAGTTCTTCGAGGGTGGCGTCGACGATGCCGGCGCCAAGATCATTTCCGTCGATGACGTTCTTGCCGACCTTGGCTCTGTCGGGATCCGTGCCAGTTTTCACGGGCCAACGTTCGCTGCCGGGCGAATCGGCTTCCACCGGCGCGGGCAGTGCAACTAGGCCGGCGGCAAGGGGAACGGCCGCCGGACCTCCGATGACCAGCCCGGCTGCTGCCTTGACTCGAGCCGCGACGCTTGCGCTGACGACGGGCAGAGAATTGACGTCGGTAATAGGGCCGCCGTCTGGACCCGGAGTCGGCGGTAGTGGGGTAGATGGAATCGGAGGCTGGGGCACGGGGGTCCCAGGGTCAGGGCCCGGGGGCAATCCGGATACGCCACTGCCGGAGCGACCAAAAACGACAAAGCGGGGAGTTGCATCGCGGTTCGACCCGTCTCCTGGACCCTTCATCGTGTATCCGGTAGCCGCAAACAGCTTTCGGGCGGGAAATACGGGGCGCACCGTCAGGAAGTCGCCCCACTGTCCGTCGGCGGTCCCTCGTTGGCCAGCCGATGCCAAGACGTCTTTACGGGTCCCGGTGAGAATGCCCACCATGTGCGAGGGAAACTGTTGCGATCCGCCGATCATGTAGGAGATCCCGACCTCGTTGTCGGTGTTGGAGGAAAGGGCGCCATAGGCGATGGCCGCGTTGAGATCGAAAACGTTAACGTTTTCCAGGAGGGTAATGTTGGTGGCGTCGATGCGAGCGATCTGGACGAAGGCATTCGGGCGTTGATTGGAACCACCGTTCACCGACCAGGCGAACCACAGCTCGTTACCTGCCAAGGCGGCGCCGGTGATGCGCGGATCGACGCGGTCCAGCCAGCGTTGCCCGTCGGGCGTGCTGGACTGATAACCCTGCCCGCCGATCCACCGCGCGACACCAACGTCTGTGGGGGTGGGAGCGCCTTGAGTTTCGTTCCAGGCGAACACCCTCAGGGTGCTGGTATCGGCGTGGGCAGCAAAAAACGCGGTGGTGCCGCAATTCTGCGCCACCCGGAAACTATTGAGATCCCTGGAGACAAAGGAGGTGGCGGTCACCGATCCCCCACCACCGATACTGGCGATGGGGATGCGGACTACGGCGGCTCCCGCACCTTGACCGTCCGGGGTAAACAAGTTGGTGGTGACGTAGAGATTGTTGGCGCCGACCGCGAGGTCGGGGAAATCCAGGAACTGGCCAGCAACGCCGAGGCTCTGGGTGGTGATGTCGAACAGCCGCCAGTTCCCTGTCTTCACCTGGTCGCTGGTGGCGAAAGCGAGGCGTTGAATGTTATCTGCTTGAGGCCCGGCCTTGGGACCGTACTGGAGGAGCCAGACGAAAGTGTCGATGGAGGGGAGGTAGTTCACCACCTGGTCGCAGCAGAAGCCGAGATTCGGAGGATCCGGAAAGCTGGCGAAGGGATTGATGAATTGGAAGGTTTGGCCACCGTCGATGGAGCGGGCTGCGTACCAGTTGCCCGTGTACATCACGACCGGGACGTCACCCGCGGCGGCAACGCTGGGCTCGCCCACGCTGGATGCCAACTGCTGTTGCCCCGG
This sequence comes from Candidatus Acidiferrum sp., assembly GCA_041478205.1. Classification (GTDB taxonomy): domain Bacteria; phylum Acidobacteriota; class Terriglobia; order Acidiferrales; family UBA7541; genus Acidiferrum. The sequence continues at coordinate 24,478 of JBGOVR010000054.1, read as the reverse complement.
CTGGGCGAGTTCGGTATTGGTTACCAGTGTCAGATCATCCGTGGTGGCCCGCATGGCCCCCTGAAGGTGATACGTTAGCTCGCGCGTGACACTGTGAAACTCTCTCTCTCGGCCTTCCTTGACCCGCGGCAGAACACGGCGAGGGTGGATTCTTTCGCGTCTCGGGTATCGCGGAGGCGCATCCAGGTGCTGCACCCGAATCGGCTTTTTCGACGTGGCGAGCAAGTGGAACTTTGCCAGAATTACCTGCGGCTTTTCCCCCTTTGCACTTGCCTTACTGCCGGCTTCCTTCGCTGAGTTTTTCACCATGACGCCTCCTTCTTCGCTCCGAGCGGTCGCCTGCGAGAGCCCTGGTGCGGTGCGCGACGCGTGCGCTTCGGAACTTGGCCGAATGGCCGATTAGCTAGGGTTCCCCGTGAATCTCCGAGTTGAAGTGGAGCTTGCCCAGCGGCACGCTCCGGTTGAATGCGCCGCCCAAAGGGGGCTAGAATCATGTGAGAGGATAGAAGCCATGGAAGACCAGCCTCCACGCCCCAAGAAAAAGCCCCAAGACGCTCCTTCGTCGCAACCCGTTGAATCCCGTTTAGAATTCTCCGGCGAGGTGGTTGTGGAGCACCACACCACACCCCCAGCCGGCCCCCCGGACCTGAAAATCCATGCGCGGCACCCGCTCCCCTTGGTGCCGAAGTCGAGTTCGCAACGGAGCAAGGAAAACAAGAAAGACAAATGATGGATCGGAGAGGGCCTAGAGCCAGGGTCCGGAGCTAGAAGCGATCCCCGAGGTCTTATAGAACTTGTGCGACGACTTTGTCTCACTAAACGACCTTGGAACTGCGGCGCACGGTAAGTCCTCAACCAGTAACGAGAGAAATTTGGACGGGAGTATGCCTTTCTGACAGCCGGGTGTCAAGAGGCAGATCGCTCCGCGTCTTAGCTCCATAATTCTTTCACCCGCATACCGCAAACGAACTCGCTACCACGCGTTTTGGGCGATTGACCGGCCTGGAAGTAGCGTCTACCATCTTGGGTTCGCATACAACCGTGGAAGGCCAACTCATCGCACATTACCGAGTGCTCCGCAAAGTCGGCGGAGGCGGCATGGGTGTGGTGTATGAGGCCGAGGATACGAAGCTGGCGCGGCGGGTGGCGCTGAAGTTTCTGCCGGGGGAGACCGACCACGAACCAGCGGCGCTGGAGAGGTTTCTGCGCGAGGCGCGGGCAGCTTCGGCGCTGAATCATCCGGGGATTTGCACGATCCATGCGATCGAAGAGTGCGAAGGCCGCAGGTTCATCGCCATGGAGTTGTTGGAGGGCCAGGCGCTGGACAAATTGCTCGGAGCGGGATCGATCCCCATCCCGCGCACCATCGAGATTGGGATTCAGCTGGCGGATGCGCTGGATGCCGCGCACAAAAAAGGAATCGTGCACCGCGACATCAAGCCGGGGAACATTTTCGTAACCGAGCGCGGCGCGGTGAAGATTCTGGACTTCGGGTTGGCCAAGCTGCTGCACGATGGCGATGAAAACATTGCGGGCGATACGATCGGGGATACCGCGACCAATCTGACGAGTCCCGGGACCGCCCTCGGCACGATTGCGTATATGTCGCCGGAGCAAGCGCGCGGGCAAGAGCTGGATGGACGTAGCGACCTGTTCTCACTGGGCGCGGTGCTGTACCAGATGCTTACCGGCAAGCATCCCTTTCCCGGCTCGACCAGCGCGGTAATTTTCGACCATATTCTGCACGAGGCGCCGATCGCTCCGGTATCGCTGAATCCTTTTGTGCCCGAGGAGTTGGAACGCATCCTGAACAAGGCGCTGGAAAAGGATCGCGAGTGCCGCTATCAGGTGGCGGCGGAGCTTCGCGGCGACCTGAAGAGATTGCAGCGGGAGACGGACTCCGGCCGCACGGCGACGGCGTCGACGGCGGTGCGGGCGGTGGCGACCGAGGAGAAGACCGAGCAAACGACCACAGCGCAACCTGCCGCGAAGTCGAGCGGCTCCGTACTGGTGGAGGCGGCGCGCAAGAACAAGCTGGGTGCGGGGCTAACGCTGGCGGTCGTGGTACTCATCGCGCTCGCGGCCGGCTTCGGCATCTATACTCTCGTGCAGGATACCCACCACCTACCTTTCGAGCACTTTTCGATCGCGAATCTGACGAACAACGGGCACGTCTCGGTGGCGGCGCTGTCGCCGGACGGCAAGTATCTTTTACACGTGCGTGATGAGGAGGGCTTGCAATCGCTTTGGCTGCGGCACATTCCGACGGGGAGCAATACGCAAGTCATTCCGCCCGCGGCGACACGTTACGCTGGACTGACGTTTTCTCCCGATGCCAATTACATTTACTGCGTGCGCCGGGATGAAGCAGAGCACACGATCGCGTCTCTGTACATGGCGCCGGTCCTGGGAGGCACGCCACACCTGATTTTGAAAGACGTGGACAGCCCGATCACCTTCGCGCCAGACGGGCAACGATTTGCGTACCTCCGGGAGCATCACGACACGCCGTACTTCGATCTGTTGGTGGCGCGCAGCGACGGCACACCGGAGCGCGCGATCTTCAGCAATACGCCGCTGGCAAGCGACAGCTTTGTGCCCGCGTGGTCGCCGGATGGAAAGACGATCGTGATTCCGATCGTGCAGCCGTCGCAGGACGCATTGGGCGGATTACTGGCCGTCGATGTAGCCACCGGAAAACGCCAAATGCTGTCCGCAAACGCCGACGATCTGTTTTATTCACCGGCCTGGATGCCAGGCGGCAAGGGCCTTATCTTGCCCGTGGGAATGATCGGTACGGGACACCTGAATGCACAGCTAGCGCTTCTCGGATATCCCAATGGCGAGCTCCGACAGTTGACCAACGATACGAACAACTATCTGCAACCGAGCGTGGCTTCCGATGGCCGGAGCGTGGTGGCGACCCAGAGCCAAGCGAGCTTCAGCATTTCCGTGGCGCCCGCGGATTCGCCGGACCAGGGGCGAGGCGTGCCGCTCTCGTCGCAACAACCTTTTTGGGCGTGGAACTGGATGGCCGATGGACGTCTGGTGATACCGCAAGGTGGCGACATTCGGATCGTGAGTCCGAGCGGCGGGGAGACCGTCGTTCTGTCAGACCCAAAGCATGTCGCCGATCAGACGGCCTCCTGCGGGGACGGGCGCTACGTCGTATATCGCCAGCTTGGGAAGGCGTCGAGAACGGCGGAGAATCTGTGGCGCATGGATGCAGCGGGAGGAAACGCGAAGCAACTCACTTTTGGTCACAACGAGGCCGATCCCGCGTGCTCCTCCGACGGCAAGTGGGTGTACTACAAAGATGTGGCCGACAGCCAGCGGCTGAAAAGAGTTCTTGTGGAGGGCGGAAAACCGGAGGTGGTGTCGGACGACGTCGCCGGGCCGTACACGCTCTCGCCGGATGGAAAAACCATCGCGGCCCTGGATGTCCGCGAACTGGACCACAAGTTGGTGCTGGAGCTGGTGTCGATTGAAGACCGAAAAGTCTCTTACCATGACTTGGATCAGCGAGCGTCCGCGCCGCTGTCCTTTTCGCCGGACGGGAAGGGTGTGGTGTTTACGGTACGGGAAAAGGGGATCGACAATCTGTGGGTGCAGCCGCTTGACGGATCGAGCGCCCATCCGCTCACGCACTTCGCGGGTGAATTGATTGGGCGGTTTGCGTTCTCGCCGGATGGATCGAAGATCGCGATTGAACGCGGGCATGTTGAGTCGGACGCAGTGCTTTTGAGCGATACGTCGAAGTAATCACACACTTTCAAGAAGAGCGCAGCGCGTGGAATGCGGGTTTGCCCTCATCGACGCCGGGGACACGCGTGTGAGAAAAGCCGCAGGGCTGCGCGGACTCCGCCCTGCGCTACAGCTTACCTATATTACTTTGTGGCGCCGGCGGGATTCGAGTTCGCGGGAAGATTGGCGTTGGCTTTGGCGAAGTAGCCGCGGCGGGCGCGGACTTGGTAGCCCTTGTGGTCGGGGACTTCGATGCGAATCTTGTGGTACTTGCCGTCGAGGGTGCCGTTGGTGGGGTTGTAGGCGATGGAATATTGATTGCGCAGCTCGTCGCCGATGTCTTGGAAGGATTGATCGAGATCGTCGACGTGGTAGGGGAAGAAGGCGCGGCCGCCGGTTTCCTCAGCTAAATCCTGGAGGATCTTATCGCCTTCGGTGAGATGGGTTTTGCGATCGGCTAGCTTGCTGGGATCGGTCTGCGAGAGCTGAATCCACTGGGTGCTGGTGCTGATGGTGTAGATGACCACGCTGGTGCGCTGGGCCATCTCGATGGCTTCGGAGCGGGTGTGGTTTGAGAGATTGTCGTCGCCGTCGCTGATGAGAATCATTACGCGGCGGACAACGTCGGGCTGATCGCCGGGGGGCCGCGGAGGATGGCTGAGCTCTTTTGAACAGGCTACGTAGATGGCGTCGTAGACGGCGGTGCCACCACCGGCACGGGTGTTGACGATTTCGTCGCGGAGACGGCCGGCATCATCGGTGAAAGCCTGCAACACGTTGGGCTCGTCGTCGAAGGTCATGACGAAGGCCTGGTCTTTATTGTGGCGGATGACGCTGAAGAGGAAAGAGGTGGCGGCGTCCTGTTCGAATTTGAGGCGGTCGCGGATGCTGTTGGAGGTGTCCATGAGCAGGCCGATGCGCAGGGGGAGATCGGTTTGTTTGCTGAAATAGCGGATGGACTGCTGGGCTTTGTCGTCCCAGATCTTGAAATTGTCTTTCTCGAGGGCGGGGACGAGTTTGTTACGGCGATCGAGGACGGTGAAGAGCACGTCTACCAGGTTTACAACCTGCGTGATTTTGCCCTGGTCTTGCCGGGTCGGTGCCTGCTCCTGCGGCGGAGCGGACTGTTGCGACGAGGGTTCCTGCGGCTTTGCAGCGGGCGGGGCGTTGGATGCTGCGCCAGTGGAAGATTGTTGCGCGCGATCGCTTGCGGTGATGAGGAGTAGCGCAGCCGCGAGAACGGAAATGAGTGCACGTCGCATGTGCGTAGATTATAGGTAGGCGGCGAGGGCAGCGTCAATTCGCAGGGGAGCGTCGCCGGCGGCGGTGGCGAGCTCTTGCAGGAAGGCGCGCAGTTGCTGAGGGAGCGGAGCGCGGAGTTCGATCCAGGCGCCGGTGCGTGGCTGGCTGAAACCCAGTTTTGCGGCGTGGAGAAAATTGCGGCCGAGCGGGGGCAGAGTGATCTTGCCGATTTGCAACTGCGCTGGCGCGCCGTAGAGCGTGTCGCCGACGACGGGATGATGGAGGGCGGAGAAGTGTACGCGGATTTGATGGGTGCGGCCGGTGTGGAGCTGGACTTCGACGAGCGTGGTGGTGTCGATGCGGGCGAGGGCGCACCAGTCCGTGCGGGCTTCGCGCGCGTTGGCAAACACGACGCTGCGGTGGGCGGTCATGCGGACGCGGCGCTTGGGATCGCGGCCGATGGCGAGATCGATGCGGCCGCTCTCTCCTTTCAGGAGGCCCTGGACGAGGGCGATGTAGGTTTTCTGGACGGTGCGTTGGCGGAAGGCTTCGCCGAGCTTGGCGTGGGCTGCGTCGTTCTTGGCCACGAGGATTATGCCGGAGGTGTCTTTGTCGAGGCGATGAACGATTCCGGGGCGCAGGGCGTCACCGCTTTGCGAGAGCGTTTGGCCGCGGCCGAGCAAGGCGTTGACCAGCGTGCCGCGAGTGTTTCCTGCGCCAGCATGGACGGTCATGCCGGCGGGCTTGTTGACGACTATGACGTCGTCGTCTTCGTAGAGGATGTCGAGCGGGATGGATTCGGGTTCGGCGCGGAGGGGCGGGCGGGGTTGCACTTCGACGGTGAGGCGCTCGCCGCCGCGGAGGCGTTGCGAGCCTTTCGCGATGCGAGCATTGAGAAGGATGAGTCCCGCTTCGATTAATTCTTGGACGCGAGTGCGGCTTAGTTCCGGACAATGCGAGGTGACGACGCGATCGAGCCGCTCGCCGGCTTCTTCAGGAAGGACAACGAATTCTTGCTTCATGTTTATGCGTTACCGCACGGCGGTCAACTGGCTTGCCGCTTGGAGACTTCCGGCGCCGGATGTTTGGCGCCTAGAAGTACGTCGAGGATGATGAGCGCGGCGGCGATAGTGATGGCAGAATCGGCGACGTTGAAAGCCGGCCAGTGATAGGAGCCGAGCCAGACTTCGAAGAAGTCGGTGACCGCACCGTGCACGATGCGGTCGGTGAGGTTTCCGGCGGCGCCGCCAAGGAGCAACGCGAGGCCCGCGGCGGTCATCGAGCCACCACTGTGTCCTGCGGCGAAAAGCCAAGCAAGCGCGGCAATGACGATAGCGGAGCCGGCGATAAGGATGATGCGCGTCCAGGGAGATGGAGAGTCCGACAAGACGCCGAAAGCGATGCCGGGATTGCGGCTGTGCACGAGATAGACGAAATTGTGGATCAGCTCGCGGCGCCAGCCTTCGATGGTTTGCGATTCGAACCAGGCTTTGCTCGCGCGGTCGAGCAAGACTACGGCGAGCGTCAGCCAGAGCCATCGCAAGCGTACTGGAATCATCAATTGGAGGTCCCTTCGATTTCGGCCAGAGCTTCCGTGCAACGCTCGCAGACGGTTGGATAGCGCTTGTTCTCGCCCACGTGAGTAGAGTAATTCCAGCAACGGTCGCACTTGGTGCCGTCGGCGCGCTGCACAATTACTTCCAGACCGGGAACCACGTCCGAACGATAACTCCCTGCACCAGCGCTGAAAAAATCGACCTGAGAAACGATGAACAGGCTAGGGAGAACCGGAAGGTAGTGCTTGAGCTTGGCTCTGAGTTCGAGCTCGGCATTGAGCGAGACTTTTGCTTCCAGGCCGGAATTGATTTTCTTTTCGTTGCGCGCGACTTCGAGAGCCTTGAGGACTTCGGAGCGCACTTTGGACAAGAGTTCCCAGACGGCGAGTTTGTCGGCGGCGAAACCGGCGTGAAGCCCTTGTTCGTCGGGAAAGACGGACATGTGGATGCTTTCGGGTTCGTCTTGCGCTTTCGGCAAGTATTTCCAGATTTCTTCGGCGGTGAAGACGAGGATGGGGGTCGCGAGGCGGATCAGGGCGCTGGTGATCTTCCAGACGGCGGTCTGGGCGGAGCGTCGCGATTTGCTCTTCGCCGCTTTGGTGTATAGACGATCTTTCAGCACGTCGTAGTAGAAGGCGCTCAGATCCACGACGCAGTAGTCGTGGATGGCGTGGTAGACGCGGTGGAAATCGTAGCCGGCGTACCACTCGCGGCATTTCTTCACCAAGTCGGCGGTGCGCTCGAGCATCCAGCGATCCATTTCGTCGAGCTGATCGTTGGGCAACGCGTCGCGCGAGGGATCGAAGTCGGCCAAGTTGCCGAGGGCGAAACGAAAGGTGTTGCGAATCTTGCGATAGGCCTCGCTGAGCTGGGTCATCACGCGATCGCTCATTTTTACGTCGGCTTGATATTCGACCGAGGCCACCCACAAGCGCAGCAGGTCGGCGCCCCATTTCTCGCAAATCTCCGCGGGATATAAAGCATTCCCGAGGGACTTGGACATCGGCGTGCCTTTTTCGTCGAGCGTCCAGCCGTGCGTGACCACGCTGCGGAATGGCGCTTTGTGGCGCAGGCCGGTGGCGATGAACAGCGAGCTTTGAAACCAGCCGCGATACTGGTCCGGGCCTTCTAGATAGACGTCAGCGGGCCACTCGGGACCTTTCAGAACCGCAAGGTTCGATGATCCGGAATCGAACCACACGTCGAGAATGTCGTTCTCTTTGCGCCACTTGGAAGCGCCGCAGGAGCATTTTGTTCCCGCGGGCAAGAGCTCTTCGGGAGCGTGCTGATACCAAGCGTCCGCGCCTTCTTTTTCGAACCACTTCACGACATTGCGAAGGGCGTTGAAATCTTCCAGGCGCGTACCGCAAGCGTCGCAGTAGAAAACGATGATGGGCACGCCCCAAAAGCGCTGGCGCGAGACGCACCAATCGGGGCGCTCCTTAATCATTTCGTACATGCGATCTTCGCCCCAGGCGGGAATCCACTTCACGTTGCGAGTTTCCGCAAGCGCTTCCTGGCGAAGCGACTCGCTCCGGCCGTGTGCGGCTTGATCGATCTTGATGAACCACTGTTCGGTGGCGCGAAAGATGACGGGATTGTGGCAGCGCCAGCAGTGCGGATAACTGTGCTTGTAATCGTGGTTCCCGAGGAGCGCGCCGCGATCGCCCAGGAGTTTCACAACAATCGGATTGGCGGCGAAAATGTCTTTGCCTCTGTATTCCGGCAAGCCTTCGAGATAGACGCCGCGGTCGTCGATGGGGGCGTAGACTTCCAAACCGTATTTTTGCCCGGAGTTGAAATCGTCGGCACCGTGGCCGGGAGCGGTGTGCACGATGCCGCTGCCCTGGTCGAGCGTGACGTATCCAGCGAGAATGCCGGGCACCTGGATAGGCAGAAAAGGGTGCTGAAACTTCATGCCTTCGAAATCGGCGCCTCTGAACGTGGCACGCACGCGAGCTTCCTTGATGCCGCATTCCGCTTGCAACGCGCCGACGCGATCCGACGCGAGGAGCAGCGCGCCCTTCTCCGTGTCGACGATGGCGTACTCGAAGTCGGGATGAAACGCGAGCGCGCGATTGTGAGGGAGCGTCCAGGGGGTGGTCGTCCAAATGACGGCGCTGACATCGGAACCAATTTTGGCAGCGTCCCCTTTGCCCCCGCTGACGACACCGAATTTCACCCAGATCGACGGGCTGACGTGATCTTCGTATTCGACTTCCGCTTCGGCCAGCGCCGTGCAGTCGTAGATGCACCAATAGACCGGCTTGCGCCCGCGATAGACGTAGCCCTTTTCCATGAAGTCGAGGAACGCGCCCGCGATGGTGGCCTCGTAGGAGTGGCTCATCGTCAGATATGGGTCGTTCCAGCGGCCGAAGATGCCCAGGCGCTTGAATTCTTTCTTGTGCTGCTCGATGTAACGGGTAGCGAATCCCCGGCACAGCTTGCGGAATTCAGCGGGCGGAACTTTGCCTTTCCCGCCAAGCTCCTTTTCAACCTGGGTTTCGATGGGCAGCCCGTGGCAGTCCCACCCCGGCACGTACGGCGCGTAGTGGCCGGCCATGCTCTTGGACTTGACGATCATGTCTTTGAGAACTTTATTGAGGCCGGTGCCGAGATGAATCTCGCCGGTGGGATAGGGCGGCCCATCGTGCAAAACGAAGAGCGGCTTGCCTTTGCGGACTTCCAGAATACGCTCGTAGAGGTTGGCATCCTGCCAGGCGGCCAGCTGCTTGGGCTCGTTCAGCGGCAGGCTGGCCTTCATGGGGAAATCGGTCTTGGGCAAATTGAGCGTTTTCTTCAGTTCGAGTGGCTCGGCCATAGGTCGATCGAAGCAGGTCCCTTCTGTGCCGTTATTTCCCCAAAAGGTGTACGGCGGGAAACATCGGAAAGCAGCGTAACGACGTATGTTACAATGAATAGGAGTAAGGTGTCAGCCGGTACGGGGTGCAACCAATCCGGCCCCGCGCGAATCGTACTTTCATTGGACACCGAGTAAAGTATATTTGCGTCTCTTTACGTAGGGGAAGACGTTGCCGGATTCATTTATTAGTCTGCTGCCGCCTGGGATGAACAAACCGAACGCGTCTGCGTCGAACGCGCAGCCGGCGGTGGCTGTTCCCGCGAGCGCAGTGCCCAAGTTCGGCGCCCCAGCCCACCTGGTCCCGGACAATTTCTGGTCCAATCTAAAACAGTTTCTGACCGAGCGGCCAATCAAGGTCATCGAGCGTCCCGACGCGCCTTTTACGCGCACTGCCTTCGGGGGCGGGATTGGGGAGAATCTAAGCGAATTTTTCAGCTCGCGCCCGGTCCCGAAAGGGCCGCTCAATAGCCGGCTGGCGGTGAATTGGGGCGCGAACTTCGGCGGATTCTTCTACCGGATCAAGGAGTTCTTCGCGCCGGCAAAGCTCCCACCGCTGCAGGTGACGAGCAAGCCCGTTAAGGTGAAAGACATCTGGTCGAAGGATGAAAACTTCGGCTGGACGCAAGTGATTTCGATTGGCATCCATGGCGCGGTGTTCGCACTGGTTTTGGTGCTTCCCCTGTTTTTGCATTTCTCGCCGAAGACGCAGGCCAACACCAAAGTCGACGTCACGCCTATCGATCTTTCCCCGTACATGTCGAAGCTTCCCGCGGGTGCGCAAAAGGCCGGCGGAGGTGGTGGGGCGAACGACCACACTCTGACGCCACCTAACAAAGGCAAATTACCCAAGTTCAAGTGGACGCAATTTACGCCGCCGCAAATCAAGATTGAGAATCAGCATCCCAAGCTGGCGATGGACCCCTCTCTGCTGGGTCCGCCGGATTTGAAAGTGCCCAGTCCTAATATGTCGACCTTTGGCGATCCGCTGGCCTCGGCGCTCTCCGATTCTCTTGGACATGGCAATGGGACGGGTATCGGCAGCGGCACGGGCGGCGGTCTGGGCCCGGGCGAAGGCGGGGGCACCGGAGGCGGAGCGTTTCGCGCCGGGGTAAATGGCGTCGGGGTGCCAATCTGCTTGTACTGCCCCATTCCGCAATACTCGGATGAAGCGCGTAAGGCCAAGTATCAGGGCACGGTGGTTTTGCAGGTGACCATTACGACGGACGGCCGCGCGGTCAACATTTCGGTGGTTAAGGGCCCCGGGCTTGGGCTGGAAGAAAAGGCCATTGAGGCCGTCAGGGGCTGGAAATTCAAGCCGGCGGTCGGGCCCAGCGGCCGGTCGGTCCCCACGATCGTTCCGATCGAAGTTACTTTCCGCTTGTACTAAGTCTTCGCATTCCATTCTCAGTCTTCCGATCATCGGCGGCTGGCGGCGCCTCTCTGGAGCTTCGGGTACTCTCATCCGAAGCGGCAACAGCGCCGATGCTTCTTCTATATGGCCCGTGGGCAATCTGCTAGGATGAGGCTCATGCGAAGATCGCCCGCCTTTTTCCTCGCCGTGTTGTCGTGCGCCGTGTGCATGACGCGTGCCGCAAGCGCGCAGAATGTGAACGGGGCGCTCGATTTCATGGCGCGCATCACCCCAACCGCCGCGCGGCCGGAGCCGGTGCGGCAGTTCACGTTTTACGTTCTGACGAAAAGCTATGCGGACGTTGCGAAGGAAGTGGAAGCGCAGGATCTCCCGCCGTCCCGCGAGAAATTCATCGATGACTTGAAGGTTTCACCGGAACTCAAAGAATGGCTAAAGGTCCACGACGTATTCGACCTGACCATGCTGGGCTTGGACAAGCTGCTCACGCCGGATGACATCCTCCACGTGCCTGAGTTTCTGCTGGCGTATCAGCGTTCCAACAGCGGCGGCGTGACGAACGGAATCCCGAGGCCGAAATATAGGGACGCGGACAAGACGGAAAATCCCGCACGCTACGAAAAGCAACATACAGAGTATATCGTGGCGCTGAAAAGATTTATTCAGGCGCGCCCAGAAACGGTAAGTGGGATCGAGCTAGAGCTCGGAGGCGTTAATCCTCAGCGGAAATGGGCGCAGATCCAAGGGGACCAGAAGAAACGGGTATTGCGCCTGGCGCCGGACGTCGCGCAGACGAAATACCTTGCTGGAAAGGCGGACACGGATATCGAGGGGCGCGCCGTCATCTCCGGCCTGCCTGCAGGTAACTATTGGGTCAGCACGCTGAGCCTGGAGGTGAACGCGGGCGATACGCGTCTGCGATGGGACGTACCCATCACCATTCAGGCGGGACAAACCACGCGAATCGAGTTGACCAACCTGAACGCCAGCGACGCGCGCGGCGCGACTCCTTAGCGCGCACGAAGCGCCGTCTCTATGGGCACGCCTTTTCTCTGGCTGGCATTCAACGTCTTCGTTCTCGGAGCGGTGGCCCTCGACCTGGGCGTCGCCGGCCGCCGTCTGCACAAGATCGGGCTGCGCGAGGCGGCTTTATCGAGCCTTTTGTGGGTCGCGTTGTCCGTGCTCTTCGGCCTGGGCCTCTTGCACTACTGGGGCCATCAAAAAGCTCTCGAATTTTTCACCGGCTACCTCATTGAGAAAGCGCTGAGCGTCGACAATCTCTTCCTATTTCTGGTGATCTTCCGGACATTTGCGATCGACGAGCGCTTCCAGCATCGCATGCTGGAATGGGGCATCCTGGGCGCGCTGGTGATGCGCGGCGCGATGATCGCGGCGGGCACGGAATTGATCGAGCGATTTTCGTGGATCATGTATGTGTTTGGCGCGTTTCTCCTGTACGCGGGAATCCATATGCTGTTCGCCAAGAAAGAGAAAGTTCACCCCGAGCAAAACGCCATCTTCCGCTTTGCCAACCGTCATCTTCGGGTCACCCACGAATATCACGGCGAACATTTCTTCGTCCGCAACATGGGAAGGCTCTATGCGACGCCGTTGTTTCTGGTCTTGCTGGTCGTCGAGATCACTGATGTGACTTTGGCGGTCGATTCCATCCCCGCGGTATTCGGGATCACCCGGGATCCCTTCATCGTGTACACGTCGAATGTTTTTGCAATCTTAGGGCTTCGCGCGATGTATTTCTTGCTGGCGGGAGTCCTGAACCGGTTGCGCTTCTTGACGGTGGGGCTTTCCTTCGTGCTGCTCTTTATCGGCGGGAAGATGATCGCCGACCCATGGCTGCACGTCCCGGATCATATTTCGCTGGCGGTGGTTGGGGGAATCCTCCTGATCGCACTGCTGGCTTCCCTGCTCTTCCCCGCGAGATCGGAAACGTAGCAGCTCAGTCTTCTTCGAACATCAGTTCATCGACATAGCACCACATCCAATTTTCGCCCGGCTCCTTGGAGCGAATGATGGGATGTTTTGTAGCGTGGAAGTGCTTGGTGGCGTGCTTGTTCTTGGAGGTATCGCAACAGCCCACGTGTCCACAGGTCAAACAGAGACGCAAATGGACCCAACTGTCGCCGCTCTTTAGGCATTCCTCGCAGCCCTTGGTCTTTGCCTTAACAGGGAGGATTTGATCGGTATGAGTGCAAATGTCGGCCATAGCGGTCTCCTGGAAACTTATTGCGCGGCTTGAATAGGGATTCTCACTTCAAAGCGCGTGTCACCGGGAATGGATTTCACGGAAATTAGGCCGCGCATGCTGGTGACGATGCGATGAACCACGTCCAGCCCCAGCCCAGTGCCTTCGCCTACTCCCTTTGTGGTGAAAAAGGGTTCGAAGATCCGCGATTGCACCTCCTGCGGGATCCCCGGGCCGGTGTCGGCGATCTCCACGAGAACAAATTCGTTTTCGCGCGCGGCGCGGATTTGGAGATTGCCATTCTCGCGCATGGCGTCGGCGGCGTTGTCGATGAGGTTGGTCCAGACCTGGTTGAGCTCGCTCCCATGAGCCATGACTCTAGGCAGGTCCGGCGCGTAGTTGCGCGTCACGATGATTCCGCGCTTGAGCTTGTGGTGCATGATGGTGAGGGTTGTCTCAAGACTCTTGGTGATGTCGACTTCCTGCATCGAGCCCTGGTCCATGTAGGAATACTCTTTGATGGCTTTGATGAGGTCGGAAATGCGTGTGGTGCTGTTCTCAAGTTCGTCAGCGATGCGGTCCATTTCCAGCAGCGTGCCAAAGCGCGTCAGCTCGGGGCCCAGGGAGCTGCCTGCGGCTACCGCGAAGCTTTCCAGTTGCGCGTCGGTCAGGTTTGCGTCGGCGAGCATCGGCGCGAGTTTCCAGGCCTCCGCAACACTTCGCGCTTCGAGCCAGCTTTGGATGGCCTCCTCACGCTCGACGCGCGCGAATTCGTCCTTGAATTTCGCCGGCTTGAGCGCTACGCGAATTTCTTCCTCGCGTTGCGCCAGACGGCTGCAATCTTCCGGACCGATTGTCGATGTGCGGCTGGCTTTCCGCAAACGCTCGAGACATTCGCGGAGAGAACTTGCCGAGCGGCGGGCCGCCGCGGAAGGATTGTTTAGCTCGTGGGCAAGCCCTGCGGAAAGTTTCCCGAGAGCGGCGAGTTTCTCGCGCTGCTGCCCAGCCAGCGTGAAATTTCGCACGCGGTCGGTCATGAGACCTACAAGACGCTGCGCGAGCTCCGGCATGCGCTGGAGCATTTCCGGAAACTTGCTGGAAGGAAAGACCAGAGCGCGCGCGGGAGTTACGGTGCGAACGGTCATGGGAAAACTCTTCAATCGCGAGAAAGGCAGAAGGCCGGTGACCCCCGGGGCCTGCAAGGTGATGACCGGAGCGTCCGGTCCGGCGCCTTCGCGGCGCGCGCGAAGTTCGCCTTCTAACTGGACAAACATGGTGTCGGCGGGCGTATCTTCCTGAACGAAAATCTGACCAGCCTCCGTTCGCCGTTCCTCTGTCTGCGCGGCGAACCATTCGAGATCGGCTTGGGCAAGATCGCTGAAAACCAGCACCTTGCGCAGATCTGCAACGAGCGCCTCGATGCGGGCCTGATCTGACTTTTCGGTCATTCGCTCTCCGTCTTCACCATAGCATTGCGACTACAGCCGGATCACTCCCAATCATTACTGAACCTTGGCAAGATACTGATGCATGAATTGAACGACTACAGCGCCTTCGCCAACGCCGGAGGCTACGCGCTTCACCGAGCCGTGGCGCACATCGCCTACGACAAAAATACCCGGCACGTTGGTCTCCAGCAAACCGGGGTCGCGATCGAGGGTCCAGGAACCAGGCCTCTTGCCATCGCGGAGAAGATCCGGGCCAGACAATATGAAACCCCGCGCATCGCGCTCGATGAGGCCGCCGAGCCACTCCGTGCGGGGTTGCGCGCCGATAAAGATAAACAGGCTGGAGGCAGGAAGTTGTTGGATCTCGCCCGCGTTCTCGCGTTGGATCGTAATACCAGAGAGACGTGATTCTCCGTGGACCTCGATGACGCTCGTGCGCGTCCAGACTTCGATGAGCGGCGTCTTCTGAATTTGCTCGATCAGGTAGTGCGACATGGTGCTGGCGAGCGAATCACCGCGCACGAGCATGACGACCTTTCCAGCGAACTTCGCGAAGTGCATGGCCGCCTGTCCCGCGGAGTTAGCGCCACCAATGATGTACACGGTCTCGCCCTTGCAGGACAAGGCTTCGGACGTGCCACCGCCGTAGTAGACGCCCGCCCCTTGCAGGCGATTGATGCCTGGGATGTCCAGAGTGCGCCACTGGACACCCATGGCCAGCAACAGCGCGTGACACGAAATCTCGCAGCCATCCGCTAATTTCAAATAGCGGTACGGACCCTCCGCTCGAATGCTGAGAGCCTCTTGCGGAGAGAGAATCTCCACGTTGAAGCGGCGAGCTTGCGCCACGGCGCGGCGGGCGAGATCGCCACCCGTCAACCCGGAAGGAAAACCTAGGTAGTTTTCGATGCGCGAGCTCAAGCCGGCTTGGCCTCCAGGCGCTTCGCGCTCGATCATCACCGTGCGCAAACCCTCCGAGGCGCCATACACCGCCGCAGCGAGACCCGCGGGGCCGCCTCCGACGATGGCGAGATCATAAAAGTCGGTCTGTGCACGGGTGTGCAAGCCGAGTTTGGCGGCCACTGCGGGAAAAGGCGGCTCTGGGAGGCGTTCACCATCCGGAAAGAGAATCAGCGGCAGCGTCTCCGCTTCCGGGCCGAGAGACTCGACGAGGCGGCGCACCTCTGGATCGGTGGCGGCCAGTTCGACATCAATCCACTGGTACGGCACCTGATTGCGCCCCAGAAAATCACGAAGGTCATACGACCGGGAGGACCAGCGCGTTCCGAGAACGCGAATGCCTTCATAGGGCGGGCGAAACTGTGAAGTCCAATCGTGCAGCAGATCATCCAACGCCGGGAACAGTTTTTCTTCCGGCGGATCCCAGGGCTTCATGAAGTAATAGTGAACGCTGGCCTCATTGATGGCGTCGATGGCGGCGTTGGTATCGGCATAAGCGGTCAGGAGGGCGCGCTTGGCCTGCGGATGAAGATCCATGGCTTCGGCCAGAAAACTTACGCCATCCATCTGCGGCATGCGTTGATCGGCGAGGAGGAGGGCGACCGGGTGGTTGCGCGTCTTGAGTTCGCGAAGCGTAAGGAGCGCGGCGTTGCCCGAATCGGCACGCATGACGCGGTAGCGCTGGGCATACCGGCTGCGGAGATCGCGCTCGATGGCCCGCAGGACTTCGGGATCATCGTCAACCGTCAATAAAACAGGTTTCGGCATAGACCATGGGATGAAGATTGCAGTGTTTTCGTTACTTGGCGCAATGCCATTCCTTTTGGTTCCGGCGTCACGCTACAATTCTTGGGGCACCCATGTCTAGTCCTCTCGCCGCTGCCATCGCTGATTTTTGTTCCGGCGACTCTTCCGTGCGGTTCGCCGCTGCGACGGAGATCTACCGCCGCGGCCGCGCTCCGGCGGACCAAGCTGTGGCTTCGTGGTGGCGCAATCCGGAATTATCCGCGCTGCTGGGGCCAGACCCGCTCGTCACCGTTGGTCTGGCCGTGGAACGCGCTATGTTTGCACGGATTCGTGATGCGAATGGTGCGCCGCCGCTGGCGCATGTGCCGCCCGACCAGGATGCTGAAGAGTTCGAGCTGCATTTTCCGGACAGGATTTCGTTGGATGTGCTGACGACTCGCGCGCCGGGTGGACCGGGAGCGATTGCACGCTATCTGACGAAATTTGGAGAAGGGATACAACAGGTGGAGTTTCGCTGCATCGACGTGGACCGTGCCACCGCAATCCTGAGGGAAGCATTCGGAGTCATGCCGGTCTATCCGCAGACCCGTCCGGGAGCAGACGGCACACGCGTTAATTTCTTCCTGGTGCCAACGCCGGGAGCGGGCAAAGTACTGATCGAACTGTACGAACAACAGGAAAACCGTTACTAGTCGCGATTCACAATCCGCTACTTCTCTGAATCTCCTGCATGGCGCGGAGAACTTCTCCCACCGTCCAGGCCTGCGCGATGCACCCGTGAGGCGTGAACGGAGCATTCCCTTCGAAGATTTCACCGAGCGTGCCGAGACCGTACATGTGAACCGCGATCCCCAGCGGCTCCAGGAACCGCGTCGCCTCCGCTCGGTCGCCGTACACGCGAAGATGCGCCAGCACAAAAGGCCCCAGAAGCCAGCCCCACACCGTTCCCTGATGATAGGCGGCATCACGGTCGCGTGGACCGCCACTGTAGTGGCCTTGATAGCCGGGTCCACCTGGCTCGAGGCTGCGCAATCCATACGACGTGAGCAGATGCTGCGCGCAAACATCTACGACGGCTTTCTGCTGGTCTTCCGTCAAGGGGCTAACGGGCAATGACACCGCAAAAATTTGGTTCGGCCGGAGTGCGGCGTCGTTGCCGATGCCGGGCGCGTCGATCACATCGAAGCAGCACTCTCGCTCGGCATTCCAGAATTTCTGAAAGCCTTTCTTGGCCTTTGCGGACAGTTTTTCGTAGCCTCCACCAGGCTTGGCCAGCAGCCGCGCGAATTCCGCGATCGTTTCCAGAGCATTGATCCACAGCGCATTCACTTCGACGGGCTTGCCGGTGCGCGGAGTCACCACCCAATCTCCTACTTTGGCATCCATCCAGGTGAGTTGCACACCCGGACCGCCCGCATAGAGCAGCCCGTCCGCGGGGTCGACGTGAATGTTGTAGCGCGTACCTTGCACGTGCGCATCGATCATTCCGGCAAGAGTAGGAAAAAGCTGCTGAAGCGTTTTTTCATCCTTCGTGGCGGCGAAGTATTGCCGCACGGCCTCGAAATACCACAGCGCGGCGTCCACCGTGTTGTATTCCGGCTTCCCACCCGCGTCCGGAAAATTATTTGGCAGCATGCCTCCATCGACGTAGCGCGCAAAAGCCAGAAGAATCTGGCGGGCCACGCCCGCACGTCCGGTGGCCAGAGTCAGGCCGGGCAGCGCGATCATGGCGTCGCGTCCCCAATCACCAAACCAGTGATAGCCCGCGATGATGCTGCGCCCGTCGGGCTGGTCCGGCAGACTGCGTTTCACGATGAATTGATCGGCGGCGAGTACCAACTGCGACAACCAGCTTGGACACTCGGCGGCGTACTTCTCGTTCTCCACCCGCCATGCCTCGAATAGCATAACTTCATGCTCGGAACGTTTCGCCCGCGCGGCTTCGCCGTCGAGCGTCGTTCTTGCTTCCGTGGTTGCAACGAACGTAATGTTCGCGCCGACGTTCAATTTCAACCGAAATACAGCGGCGAAAAGATGGTCTTCGTGATCGTCCAGCCCGCGTTCTTTTTCGACGGGTAAGAAGCAGTTGCGATACCATTCGTGACGTAGCTCGTAGGAAGCTCCCGCACACTTCAGGTAGAAAGGCGTCGCGCCGTCGAAAGCCAGGATCATCACGCCGCTTTCGACTGGATCGATCTTCATGCGCCAGTCTCCCGCGTGCGTGGACGCGTGGAAATCCCGATAGTTGACCAGCGCCTTGAGTTCCATTTCGATCGGGCCGGCGCCCCGGACGAGCGTGTACTGGACGTAGGTGGTATTCTCGCCCTGGCGCATCCAAATCCGTTTTTCCAACAGAGCGTCGGCCAATGCGTAGGTCCAAACGGGCGTCATGCCTTCCAGCCGGAAACTTTCGATACTCAGAAATCCCTTTGGATCGATTGCGCCACTCGCCCACTGGTGCGTGGCCAGCGGATACTCCGCGCCGGCGTACCGCACGATTTCATCCAAGCCCGCGACAAGGTGAGTGCGCCCCACTGGCGGCTGCAGCGCGGCCATCAGCAGGCCGTGGTAGCGCCGCGTCATGTTCCCAGCAACCGTTCCTGAGGCAAAACCTCCAATGCCATTGGTCACCAGCCACTCACGCGCTTCGGCAGCCTCGAAATTGCCGCAAACTTCTCTCCCAAACTTCACGATCGACCGGTTTGCCGCCACGTTGGCATCCTCCGGCGGCAAGCTCCTTCCCTGGCGCCCGCTCTCTCGACTGCCGAGCTTCCCCGGGGCCGGCTCTTGTCGCCCCGCTGCCACACCATACGATGCACTTGACTCCAATTTGTTTCGAACTTTCGGAGACCGGACACCCGTCATCGTCTCCCGATTCAAACGTTTTGGATTTTTCCCCTGATTCATGGTTCCGCCTGCCGGGTCAGCTCTTTGGTCATTAACCGCCGGTCATGATCCACAAAACCCACACGCCGGTAGAGTTCAATCGCCGCCGTATTTCCCCGGGTAGCTTCCAGATGGATCGCATTCACACCCAGCTCGCGAGCGGCTTTTTCGATGAACTCCATCGTCTTCCGTCCAATTCCCCGGCCTCGAAATTGCTCGCCAAGATACAGTTCATCGATATACCCATCCCGCCCCCGGTATTCGAAGCTGAATCCGAGCGTCAGAACCACGTATCCTCCGAGCTTCTCGCCTTCGAATATCAGCCAAGCCCGTCCAAACGCAGCTTCGTTCACGAAATCCTCGAAGATCGCGCGGCGGCGCCGTTCATCGAAAGGCGTGGTCCCTGGATCGGCGCCTTCGAGAGCCCGCATCATCGACAGAAATATCTCGACGTGCTCGAGCCCAGCCGGCTCGAATCGAATTGGCCTCTCGCTACTCACCGCTCTGTTCGATCAGCTTGGCCACCAGGCCCGTCCAGCCGGTCTGGTGACTCGCCCCGATACCCGCGCCGTTGTCGCCATGAAAATATTCGTAGAACAGGATGAGGTCTCTCCAGTGCGGATCGTTCTGGAAAAGTTCCGTTCCTCCCGCCACGGGCCGTCGCCCGTCTTTTCCACGCAGAAAGATGCGCACCAGGCGGCGGGAAATCTCCGCAGCTACCTGCCAGAGGTCTGATTCCGTGCGGGAGTGCGTGGGGCACTCCACTTTGAAATCTTCGCCGTAGTAATGGTGAAACTTCTGCAGCGATTCGATCAACAGATAGTTCACTGGAAACCAGATCGGGCCGCGCCAATTGGAATTGCCGCCGAACAGCCCCGTCGACGATTCCGCCGGCTCGTAATCCACGCGACTGACGTTCCCATTCACCGCGACTTCATAAGGGTGATCCAAGTGATAGCGCGAAAGAGCGCGGACCCCATAGGGCGACAGAAATTCCGTCTCATCCAGCATGCGTGCCAGAACGCGCTTGAGCTGCTTGCGATTCACAAGCGATAGCAGCCGCCGCACGCCCCGCGCGGAGCGCTGCGTCATTTCGATGTGCTCGGGCACGTCTGGGTGGTTGTCGATGAACCACTGCATGCGCCGCTTGAACCCCGGTAGCCGCTCCACGATTTCCGGCTCCAGCGTTTCCACGGCAAACAGCGGGATGAGCCCGACCATCGAGCGAATCTTCAAGAAGTGCTCTTCGCCATTCGGCAATTGCAGCACGTCGTAGTAAAAACCGTCAGTGTCGTCCCAAAGCGAGCGGCCATCGGTGCCCACGTCGTTCATCGCGTGCGCGATGTGCACGAAGTGCTCGAAGAATTTGCTGGCGACATCCTCGTACGCCGGGTCTTCCTTGGCCAGCTCCAGCGCGATGGCCAGCATGTTCAGGCAATACATGCCCATCCAGCTCGTGCCGTCGGATTGTTCCAGGTGGCCGCCCGTCGGAAGTGGCGCGGATCGATCGAAAACTCCGATATTGTCGAGTCCCAAAAACCCGCCCTGAAATATGTTCATGCCCTCGGGATCTTTGCGATTCACCCACCACGTGAAATTGAGCAGCAATTTGTGGAAAACTTTCTCAAGGAAGCCGCGGTCGGCCACACCGCGGAGCCGCCGCTCGATTTTGTAAATGCGCCACGCCGCCCACGCATGCACCGGCGGATTCACATCTCCAAAAGCCCACTCGTAAGCGGGCAATTGCCCGTTCGGATGCATGTACCACTCGCGAAGCAGCAGGATGAGCTGCTCCTTTGCAAAGTCCGGATCGACGAGTGCCAGCGGAATACAGTGGAACGCCAAATCCCAAGCTGCGTACCAGGGATACTCCCATTTGTCCGGCATCGAAATGATGTCGTCGTTATACAGGTGCGTCCAATCTTTGTTGCGGCCATGCAAGCGTTCCTTGGGCGGCGGCGGCCCGGCCGGATCGCCTTCGAGCCAGGTGCGAAGATCGTAGTGGTAGTACTGCTTGCACCACATCATGCCGGAGAACGATTGCCGCATGATGAGCTTGGCATCGTCGGACAATTCCTTTGGGATGCGCGAGGCGTAAAATTCGTCGGCTTCCTGCTGGCGCGTCGCAAACAGCGCGTCAAACCCAGCGCCAAAATCATTCGAGGCCGGCACACCTTCCGCTCGCTCCGCGTGTCCCGGAGAACTGATGGTCCCCACCATTCCCGAATTGCTATCCATCGCCCCCAGGGGCTCCATGTCCGTGAGCCGCAGTTTCAGCGTGACCGATTCGCCCGGCCCGAGCTCCGCCGAATAGTGAGCCGCCATCTTCGTCCCCATCTGCTTTGGGTTGACAGCCGCCTTGTCTCCCTGAATCACATAAGTGTGGAAGGCATCTTTCACGTACGAGCGATTTTTGCCGCCGAAAAGTTTTTGATTGTTCGTCTCGTTTTCCGTGAAAAGCAGATCGGCATGGCCGGCGCACAGCAGCCAGCGTTTGCCGTATTGCCAATGCTGGAGCTCGGCGCAAACGCTACCCGGCACGCTGGTAGCTTTGCGAGCAATCGGACGGCGCAGGTCCTTGCCCCACGACCACGTATCGCGGAACCACAACGAGGGCAAGAGCTGCAGGGCCGCGCGCTCCGGACCCCGGTTTACCGCCGTGATTTTGATAAGGATGTCTTCCACATCCGCTTTCGCATATTCCACGAACACATCGAAATAGCGATTCTCCGCAAACACGCCGGTATCCATCAGCTCGTACTCCGGCGCTTCTCTTCCCCGCCTCTGGTTTTCCTCCACCAATTGCTCGTACGGGAATGCCGCCTGCGGATATTTGTAAAGCATGCGCATGTAGCTGTGCGTCGGCGTGGAGTCGAGATAGAAGTAATACTCTTTAACGTCTTCGCCGTGATTGCCCTGGTTGCCCGTCAGCCCGAACAGCCTCTCCTTCAGGATCGCATCGCGGCCGTTCCAAAGCGCTAGGCCGAAGCAGATCATCTGATGCCGGTCGCTGATCCCTCCCAGGCCATCCTCGCCCCAGCGATACGCCCGCGACCTCGCATGGTCGTGCGGAAAAGACTCCCACGCCGTGCCACCGGTGCTGTAGTCCTCGCGCACCGTTCCCCACTGCCGTTCGGAAAGGTACGGGCCCCAGCGCTTCCAGTGGCGCTTGCGCGTACGCGCCTCTTCCAGCCGTCGGTCTTCCGTGGTCTGCAGTCTTGCCATGGGTTCCTGCTCTCTGAAAGGAAGTTTGAGCTATGGTCGCATCTTTTGACCAGCCCGGGCATCGCGAGATTCAAGGTGCGTGTCCGCCCCGCCACGCTCCCCAACGCAGCCAGATGCCACCTCTGGGCCCCGCCTTCCCTACCTACCCAGACATTTCTTCCCTCGTTGTAGTCTAATGAGCAGTCATACGAGTTTTCCGGCTGTTCGAGGAGAAGGATTGCATGCCTGCCACTAGAACATTCGGGCGTTCCGCCCTTCTCATCGTTCCTGCCCTAACCTTTTCCGTCGCCCTCGCTTTCGGCGCCGCATCGGCGAGCGCACAGGACCGGCCGGCCGATACACTCCACAAACTTAATGAGTCCGTGGACGCGCTCATCAAGAAGGTTTCACCCAGCGTCGTACAGATCTTGGTGGCGGGTTATGGGCCGCTCGAGTCAGGCGAACGAGGCAACACCGGCGTGGTGATCGGCCGGCAGAGGGCCATCGGCTCGGGTTTCGTTATCGATCCTAGCGGGTACATCATCACCAACGCCCACGTCGTCTCCGGAGCGCAGCGCGTTCAGGTGGTGTTGCCCGCCGGCAATGCGGACGGATCGCTCCAAGCGATCCTTGCGGCCCGAACGAATATCGTGCCGGCACGCGTCGTGGGCGTCGCGCGCGAAGTCGATCTCGCCCTGCTGAAGATTGACAACGTGAAGCTCACCGCGCTTCCGCTTGCCTCGTACCGGAATATTCGCCAGGGTGAAGTAGTCCTGGCGTTTGGCAGCCCGGAGGGTTTGCGCAACACCGTGACGTTGGGCGTCGTTTCGTCGGTCGCACGCCAAACCGATCCGGATTCTCCTATGGTTTACATCCAGACCGACGCTCCCATCAATCCCGGCAACTCCGGCGGCCCGCTGGTCAACGTGGACGGCGAAGTCATCGGAGTCAATACCTTCATCCTGTCGCAATCGGGTGGAAACGAAGGGCTCGGATTTGCGATTCCCAGCAGCGTCGTCAGCATCGCCTATCAGCAGCTCCGCAAATTCGGCCATATTCACCACGCGGAAATCGGCATTGGAGTTCAGACCATCACTCCCATCTTGGCCGCCGCGATGAATCTACCGCACAGCTACGGCGTCATCGTCTCCGACGTTCTTCCGGACACTCCGGCTGCGGCCGCCGGCATACGGATTGGAGATGTGTTGCTGACTGTCGATGGGCGCATGGCAGACAGTGTCCCCTACGTATCTTTCCGCTTGATGTCGGTCGGTGCCGGCGACAAGGTGCATATCGAAGTCCTGCGCGGGCAGGACCGCCTGGCTTTCGATGTCCCGGTGAGTGAACGGTCGGACAATATGGATCAGATCACCTCCCTGGCGGACCCGGAGAAGAACCTCGTTCGCCCGCTCGGCATTCTAGGCATCGAAATCGACAAGAAAGTGGCGGAGATGGCGCCCGATCTGCGCGATCCCTTTGGAATTATCATCGCTGCACGCTCCACGGACGCAGGCGGGGATATCCCGCTTGCCACCGGAGACGTAATCCGGACGCTCAATGGCCAGCCGATGACCACGCTGGACCGTTTGCGCGTCGCGCTGAAAGCTCTTCCGCCCGGCGCACCGGTCGTTTTGCAGATCCAGCGCGATCAACGGCTCCTCTACATCGCCTTCACCATGGATCAACCGCTATGAGCTCCACGCTGAGCCCTATCCCCGTAGGGGTCCAACATCGCTGGACCCCATCTTGGCAACCACCTCACCGCGAAGCTCAACTGGCTTTTGGTGAACGAACGACTCCGGAGGACACGCCATCCAACCCCTTCGCCTAAATCCCATCCTCAATACCGACAGCTACAAGCTGACCCACTGGTGGCAGTATCCTCCGAACACGCGATTCATTTACTCCTACGTGTGCTCTCGCGGCGGTTTCTTCGATCATGCAGAGATGGCGGGCCTGCAGTACATCGTCAAATCCAACTTTGCGGGAAAGGTCTTCACGCCGGAAGACATCGAAGAAGCCCGAAAATTTGCTCACCAGCATTTCTCCGGTAACCGCAAGTGCTTCAACTACGAAGGATGGAAAAGTCTCTACGCCAAGCACGGCGGAATCCTGCCGCTACGCATCAAGGCCGTCAAAGAAGGATCGGTGGTGGCAGCGCAGAACGCCATCGCCACCATTGAAAACACCGACCCGGAGTTCTACTGGCTCACGAATTGGGCGGAGACCGTGCTGCTTCAGGTGTGGTACCCGGTC
>JBGOVR010000119.1:0-14484 GCA_041478205.1 Candidatus Acidiferrum sp. | reverse complement strand
GGCCTTGCCGATCGGCACGGTGTAGTCTTCCGTCGGAACCTCTCCTTTGATGCGGCGATAGAGGAATTTGTGTTCGAAGAAGAGCACGGGATTATTGTCGCGCACCGCGGATTTCAACAGGCCCTTGGCGTCGTAAGGAGTCGAGGGATAGATAACCTTCAGACCGGGTGTGTGGACGAAATACATTTCCGGGTTCGCGGAGTGAAACGGGCCGCCGTGAACGCCGCCGCCGGAAGGGCCGCGGATGACCATGGGCGCGGGCGCGTTCCAGAGATAGTGACTCTTGGCGACGAAATTCGTGATTTGGTTGAAAGCGCAGACGATGAAATCGATGAACTGCATTTCGCAGATGGGGCGCAGCCCGGCGTAGCTCATGCCGCAAGCGGCGCCGATAATGGCGCTTTCGCTGATGGGCGTGTCGATGACGCGCTCCCAGCCGAATCTTTCGAGCAAGCCCTCGCTGGTTTTGAAGGCGCCGCCGTAGACGCCGACGTCTTCGCCGATGACCACGACGGCGGGGTCACGCTCCATCTCTTCGAACATGGCTTGCTTGATGGCTTCAAGAAAGGTCACGGGCGCCCCTTTTATTTCAGGCATGGTTATCTCCTGGCCTTTCTGGAGAGTGCCGGACGACGGACGGGCTTCGCGGGTTTTTTCACCACTGTTTTCGGCGCGGCCTTGGGTGCCAGCTCGTTTTCTGTTTTGTCTTCCGCGGCTGCGGTGTCGCCGAAATGAATCGGCGCGGTGCCGCCGCTCGAGCCCTGGCCCCGGCCGAAGCCTTCAACGGTCCAGATGGCTTCAATGCAGGATTTTGGCGGCGTCACTTCGGCAATGGAACGCTCCCACTTCGGCCTGATCTTGTGGCAGTCGTCGCCGGTGCAGTAGACACCTTCCGCGGCCAGCTCCGGCGGAGGCATGGGAGAATTTTCGGCGAAATCGCGATCTTTTTTGAGCAAGGCATCGATTTTGTTCTCGATTTCCTTTTTGCTCTTCGCGTCCAGGAGTTTCTGGGCAAATAAAACTTTTTCGTAGAGCTCGATGGGGTCGCGCCGCTTCCAGTGCTCGAACATTTCCTTGGGCACGTACTCGGCGGGATCGTGCTGGGCGTGGCCGCGCATGCGCATGGTTTTGGCTTCGATCAGGATGGGGCCTTCGCCGGCGCGGGCGCGGTCCACGGCTTCCTTGGTGGTTTTGTAAACGGCGACGACATCGTTGCCGTCTACGATGTAGCTGGCGATGCCGTAGGCTTTGGCGCGGTCGGCGAGATTTTCGAGCGGAACCTGGCGGCGGACCGGCGTCGAGTAAGCCCACTGATTGTTTTCGAGGATGAGAACGAAAGGCGCTTTTTGCACGGCGGCGAAGTTGAGGCCTTCGTGGAAGACGCCGGTGGAGCTGCCGCCGTCGCCGATCCAGGTCATGGTGACGATTTTCTGGCCGAGGTAGCGGCCGGCCATGGCCACGCCGGTCATTACCGGGATGAGGTCGCCGAGCATGGAGATGGGCGAGACGATGTGGAGATTTTCGAGGTCGCCGAAGTGGCTGGTGCCATCCTTACCGCGCGTCGGCGAAGTGTACTTGGCCATGTGCTGGGTGAAGATGTCGCGCGGCGGAACGCCTTTGACGAGCAGCGCGCCGATGTTGCGGATCATGGGGGCGAGCCAGTCTTTTTTCTCGAGTGCGTAGGCGGTGCCCACGGAAATGGCTTCCTGGCCGAGGCTGGAGTACAGGCCGCCGACGATTTTATTCTGGCGGAAGAGCTTGGTCATGGTGTCTTCGACCGCGCGGTTGAGGCGCATGTAGTAGTACAGGTCGAGGTGCTGCTGGCGTGTTAAATCCTTCTTCATCCGTTGCTCCCGGCCTTACGCCGAAACCGCGACGGGCTGCTCGAAGCGTTCTATTTTCTCGAGCAACTCCGGGTACGATGCTTTCTTCATTGCCAGACCGAAGACTTCACCAAAATGTTTCGCCAGCGGCGGCGTGGCTTCGTCCACGGACACGCCGCGGCCCAGCAGCTTTTCGAGGGAAGTGGCTTGGCGATCGGCGATGCCGCAGGGCACGATCAGATCGAAGTAGCGCAGATCGGTGGAGACGTTGTAGGCGAAGCCGTGGGAAGTCACCCAGCGGCTGAGGTGTATGCCGATGGCGCCGAGTTTCTCTTCGCTCGAATTTGCTGGGTGCACCCAGACGCCGGTCTTGCCCGCGACGCGCCCGGCGGTGACGCCGAAGTCGCCAGTGGCGCGGATCATCACTTCCTCAAGCATGCGCACGTACCACACGACGTCGCGGCGAATGGCGGAGAGATTCAGGATCGGGTAGCCGACGAGTTGTCCCGGGCCGTGATAGGTGATGTCTCCGCCGCGGTCGGTCGGGTGAAACTCGACGCCCTTTTGCTGCAGGACGCGGTCGGAGGCGAGTAGATTTTCGCGCTTGCCGTTGCGGCCCAAGGTAATCGTGTGGGGATGCTCGCAGAAAAGGAGAACATCCTCGATGGCCTGAGATTTGCGCGCGGCCACCAGGCGCTTCTGCAGCGCGGAGGCTTCGGCGTAGCCCATGAGGCCGAGATCGACGATGTGGCAATACGTCATTTGAAATAGACGGCGATGGTCAGTTTACCGTGGAGAGCGGCCCCTTGGTGCAACGACTTACTTTTGGATTTCAACTTTGGACCGTCAACTTCCTAAACATTTTCCTAAACATTGATTTGCAAACCGCGAACGGAGGCGAACGCGTCTCCCATTCCTTCCCAGACCGTAGGGTGCGCGTGCATCATGTTCATCATGTCGTCCACGGTGCCCTCGAGATGTAGCACCGTAGCGGCTTCCGCGAGGATTTCGGTGGCCAGCGGACCGATGATGTGAATGCCCAGGACTTCGCCGTATTTTTCGTCGGAGACGACTTTGATGAAGCCGCCGTGGTTGCCAAGAATGGTGGCCTTGCTGTTGCCCACAAAGGGGAATTTTCCCGTCTTCACGGCGTGACCCGCGTCGCGGGCCTGCTTTTCGGTCAGTCCGATGGAGCCGATCTGCGGCTCGCAATAGGTGGCGTTAGGGATGCGTGTCTTCACGATGGCGGGCGCAGGCTTTCCCGCGATGTGCGTCACCGCGGCGATACCCTCCATCATGGCCGCATGGGCCAGCAGCGGGAGTCCCGCGACGATGTCGCCGATGGCGTACAGGCCCTTTTCGTCCGTCTCCATGAACGGCCCCACGTGCACGGAGCCGCGCTCGAGCCGGGCCTTGGATTTTTCCAGGCCGCAGTTGTCGGTCATGGGCTTGCGGCCCACGGCCAGCAGGAGTTTTTCCGCCTGCAGGGTCTGGGTCTTTCCGTCTTTGTCCTTGAAGGTCACGGTGACGCCCTTGGCGTCTTTCTTGACGGACTCGACCATGCTCTGCGTGAAGATCTGGATATTTTTCTTGCGGAAAGTTTTGTCGAGTTCCGCAGAAATTTCTTCGTCTTCGACGGGCACGACGCGCGGGAGGGCTTCGAGAATGGTGACCGCGGTGCCGAAGGAATTGTAGATGGAGGCGAACTCCACGCCCACGGCTCCGGCGCCGACGACGATCAGCGTCTTCGGGATTTCCGGGAGCTCCAGGATGGAGCGGTTGGTGAGGATGGTCTTGTGGTCGGGTTCGATGCCGGGAAGCGCGCGCGCTTCCGAGCCGCTGACCATCAGGATGTTGGACGCCTCGATCTGCGTCTTCTTGCCGTCTTTTTCGACGCTGACGCGGCCGGGCCCTTCGTAGCGGCCCCAGCCCTGCACCCACTCGACCTTATTTTTCTTGAAAAGAAACTCGATGCCTTTGGCGTGTTTTTTGACGATCTTGTCTTTGCGCGCCAGAACGTTGGCCCAGTTGATCTTTAGGCCGCTGATTTCGAAGCCTAGCTCCGCGGCGTTTTTGAAATGGTCGTAGACATCGGCGTGGTGCAGCAGGACCTTGGTGGGGATACAGCCGACGTGCAAACAGGTGCCACCGAGGAAGGGATCCTTTTCCACGACGACGGCCTTGAGACCCAGTTCGCCCGCGCGGATGGCCGCGACGTAGCCGCCCGGACCGCTTCCAATAATCGCCACATCGTACTTTGCCACGCGTAGTCTCCCTTCGGCAGGGCCCCGGCCTATACTTGTGCGGTTCCGAATCGACAGGCACTGGACGGAGAAAAAGCCGCCCACGCTCCCGGCGCGGACGGCCGTATCCCGCCAAACGATAAATTTTAGCAGCCGCCCGGCGCTGCCGCAACTTTGAGGAGTTGGAGCCTACTCACAGGGTATCCCCGGCAGAAGGGATGGGAGCAACCCCGAAGCGATGCGGGGCCGGCAGCGTGCCAGCATCACTGTAGCATGGGGCGCAGCTTGGCCACCCACACCGCGAAGCCTTCCACGGGCACGGGCTCGATGCCTACTTCGCGCAGGGTGTCGCGCACGAAGCGGTGGCGGTCGTTGCCCTCGGTCAGCGGGACATCGGTCACGGCCGCGAATTCGGACGCAAAACCCGCCTTGGCCTGGATACGTTCCGCGGTGTAGGCCAGCAGCTTGGCGTCGGCAGGCGCGCGCGTCACGGAGAGCATGTGCACGAAGCCGCGCGTGCCGTTGCGGCGGTAGCCGTAATCCAGCCGCATGGGATCGCCGGGAAAGGTGAATTCCGAGGCGCGCACGGATTTCTCCAGACGGCCCCACAAGCGCGCTTGCCGGAAAACCTGCGAGCAATACCAGCGGAGGGTCCCGCGGCTTCCGGGCAAGCCGATGCGGCCGCTCACGCGCGGCATGGTGACGTGGTCGGCGTAGAGCCGCTCGAGTTCCGCGTCCAGGTCGGCGCCGAGCACACCCTTTTGCGGAGCGAGCTGCAAGGCATTGGAAAGGGTCTGGTCCCATTTCGCGAGGACCTTCTGGATTCCCAGCGGACCGCCATTCGATCCATTGGTGGCGCTGACGGCGTCAAAGCGGCTCTCCAGGTCGTCGCGCAGGGCGCGGAGCAAGGCTTCGTCCGCTTGCGGGTGCAGCCGCCGCACGCGATGGAACTCCTCCTCGTCTTCGATCAAGCGCAGGCGCCGCTCGCCGGTCGCGGGGTGGAAAACCAGCACGCCGATATTCACCCACTCGTCGCGCACCAGGTTGGGCGTATAACGCAGCACGTGGTACGCGAGGCCCTGTTCCTCGTTGGCAGTTTCCGGCGCGGCCGGTGAGGAAGGAAGCTCAGGCATGCGTCACTTCCGCGCGATTCTCAGGCGCCGAGGCTCTAGGCAACATTGTTACCTCCAATTCGGAAACGGCTGGCGGTTGCTGTTTTTGGCGGCGAGCAACAGCTCCGGCACGCGCGCGCGGCGGCGGTGCAACTGCTCGAGCAGGCGCAGCAGCGCGTCGTAGTCGTCGTCGTACCAGGCCGGGGGAATTTCGCGGCCGATCTCGTCCAGCACGCGTTCGGTCATGCGATTTTCCACGCGGTCGATCCACGGGGCGAAAGACTCCATGCCGGTCACGCCTTCATATACGCGGTTCCGGGCATACAGGCCGCGCAGCGGCGCATCGGGATAGTTCCATTCCCCCGCGTTGAAGCAAAAACCCTGGTCGATCATGAGCGTTTCGTAGCACACCCCGGAGGACGGAGAGTGTTCCGTGCGCCCGTGCGCGCCTGCCCCCGGCGTGGAGCGCTCCGCGCCCTCGCGCATTTCCCGGAAGAAGAGCGTTTGCCGCCCGTTGGTGTTGCACGTCCATTTGTCAAAGACCAGCATGCCCGCGAAATCATGCAGATTCTGGACCTCGCGCAATTGCTCGTCGGGCAGAAAATCGTGCAGCGTCAGCTTGCGGGGATCGCCCGGATACCGCGAGCCGAACTGCAAGCCCGCCTGGCAGGGAATGCGCGAGCGCGGCATCTCCATGGCCAGATCGGGGGTCAGGCGGATGAGCTCCTCGCCCACTTCGACGATCGCCACCGGCGTGGTCGGAAGTCCCAGGCGGGCCGCCAGCTTGGTTCCTAGCAGTTCGTTCACCAGGATCCGGCGATGCTGCGGATTATTTTGGAATTTTACGACGTAGTAGTGCCCGTCCGAGCAGCGCATCAGGTGCGACTGCGCGCCGCCGCGCATCCGGCGTATCTGCTCCATGGCGTGCAACATGCGGGGTTATGCTAGCGGCACTTGCTGCTACGAGCAAGCGTTCTTCGCGGGGTGGCACCCATCCCAGGCAACCATTCCCGTTTTGCGAAGCGCCCGGAACTCAATTGGGATTCGGGCGCAACGCCCGGAAGTGCCAGTCTGGACTGGCGGCGTTTGCAAAATGAAAAAGGCCCCTGCTCCTCGCAAGGGCCTTTTGCCAAATTTGCCACGGGAGAGCACCGGGCGCGAAACCTCCGCGCAAACAAGCTAGCGCCTCTTCTTTTTCTTCGCCGGTTTCTTTTTGGCGGCCTTCTTTTTTGGTTTCGGTTTGGCTTTTTTCGCCGCCTTCTTGGCTTTCTTCGCCGGTGCCTTTTTAGCGGCTTTTTTCGGGGCCGGCCGCGCCGCGGGTTTCGGAGCCGCCTTGGGAGCTGGCTTCGGAGCAGGCGCCCGGGGAGCCTCTTCCGGTTCCTCTTCGCCGATGATCAACTCTTCCACTTCGGTCTCGACGACGTCCTCGGCGTCCCCGCCCAGTTCGTCGTCCTCTTCCAGCCCTGACAGCTCGTTGTCTTCTTCGAAGTTGTCCTTCTCGAGATCCATTCCGTCCTCCCCAGGGGGAATCCTACCCGACGTATCGGGCCCGACGAATCGGGTTGGAATCGCTGCACCGGCTGGAGTCTAAAATCCCGCTCCAGAGCCTTGCCGTTGTTATCGCACTCGCGCAGCGTTGTCAAGCACTCTGCACAAGCGCCGTTAAAGGCTGTCTCCGCAAGCCGCGCGTTGCGGCTTCGGAGGCCCAGAGGGCTAAACTTATACGCCTCCTCCTATTGCATAAACGATAACAAACAAAGGTGTTAGTTCTTGGTTCCACCATTCGTGGAAGTTTGAGCGACGCTCGTGGGGGGATGCGGCCCCTTCTTCGATTTGGCCCGGGAGCCCGCCGGCTTGGCTTCCGGCGCCCCGCCCAGAGTGTAAATCCGCAGCACCATTCCGCGGCCGACGTGGTTGCTTTTTAGGCGGTTCCACTTGCGCAAATCGTCCGCCTCCACGCTGAAGCGGTCCGCAATACCCAGAAACGTGTCGCCCTTGCGCACACGGTAACTCACCAGGCGGCGCTTGGTTTCCGCCAGCGGCGGCGTTGCGGGAATGATCAATTTCTCTCCGGCATCGAGCGCCGCGCGGTTTTCCAGATTGTTGGCCGCCGCGATAGCCGCGGGCGTCACGTGATATTTTTTCCCGATCGATGTCAGCGTCTCACCCGCTTCCACGCGGTGGCGCCTCCAGCTCACCCACTTGTTCGCGGGAATGTCGGCAATCTCCGCGGAGAATTTTTCCGCCGTGCCCACGGGCAGACGCATCTCGAAGGAGGGATCGTCCGGCGTCGCCAGCCGCAGCAGCGAGGGATTCAGCCCGCGCAGCGTTTCCACATCCACGTCGATGGTTTCCGCCACCAGCCGCAGATCGATGGCCCGGCCAGGTTTCACCACATCCGCCGGCACCGGCGCTTCGGCGTCCACCTCGATGCCGTAATGCGCGGCATCCTTGGCGATCAGCGTCAAGGCCACGATGATGGGCACGTAGTTCTTGGTCTCGCGCGGCAGCACGTTGCGTTTGTACAATTCCCAGAAATCTGCGTAGCCGGTGCGCTCGATGCCCTTCTGCACGTTGCCCGGCCCGCAGTTGTACGCGGCCATGGCCAGATACCAGTCGCCGAATAGTCCGTACAGGTCGCGCAGGTGCTGGGCCGCCGCGCGCGTAGCCTTCTCCGGATCCTGGCGTTCGTCGATCCACCAGGTGTGGCGCAATCCGTACTGCTGCCCGCGATAGGCCACAAATTGCCAAATCCCCCGCGCTCCCGCGCGCGACAGCGCCAGCGGCTGGAAGGCGCTCTCCGCTTGCGCCAGATAGATCAAGTCCTGCGGCACGCCTTCTTCATGCAAGACGCGGGCAATCATTTCGCGGTAGCGGCCCGCGCGGCGCAGCCCGGTCTCCACGATGGCGCGACCCCGCGGCGTCTGGAAAAAATTTAGGAATGACAAAACCTCATCGTTCACGGTGAGAGGAAGGTCGTGCGAAATATTTTTGGCCGCTTCCTCGGCGCGCTCTTTCAGCCGCGGATCCACCGGAAAGGTCATCTCCGCCACTTCATCGATGGGCGCGGGCACTGCCGGCGCTTCCTGGAAGCCGTCGCCGGCGCGAAACGCCTGCAGCTCGTAGGTGTACACCGTGTCGACAACGCGATGAAACAGCTCGCTCAGCTTGGGGTCGCTGTCCGGGTCGTAGCCGCTCTCCAGCATCCAGTCCACGGCGTCATCGAAATCCTTGCGCGCCGCTTCCAGGTGTCCAGCTTTATAATTCTGCTGGCCCGACGCGAATTTTTCTTCCACCCTGGCGATCAAATACTCTTTCCCGCCGGGAACCGCTGCGCGCAAAACCGGCAGCGGACGGGCCCCCGCGCTACGAATGGGCAAAGGCGGCAACTCCGCCGGTGTCTGCGCGGCGGCAGCAACCGTGGAGCCCGGCGCCGGCGCATGAACGCGCGCGTGAACCGGCTTCTTGGCCGCGTCTTCGCAGCCCGCCATAAAGCCGACGGTTCCCGCCAGGAGCATCGCCGTTGCCACGATCTCGAGCCTTGGATGCATCCCCTCATGGTAAGTAGACCCCGAACCCCGGTCAACGTTTTCCGCCGCACCGGGGTTGACGTACTGACTACACGCCCGATTCCGCTTCGCGCGTGCCAGACCTCCTGTCCGGTAAGAACGTCGTTCCGGCTCGCGCCGTTCGAGATAGACTTTCACGGGAGGTACCACCACCGATGACGGCATCGCGGGTTCCGAGAGTTACCCAAAGATTGCAGGCCGCGCCATCCCTGGCGTTTGCGCTGTGGATTGCGTGCCTGGCGCCCACGGCTCTGCTCGCGCAAGAAAAAAGCCTGGCTCCGGAAAAACGCGCGCAGATCGAAAAGGCCATCTCCACCTTTATGTCCGCAAACAGCGTGCCGGGAATCTCCGCCGCTGTCGTCCAAGATGGCCAGCCCATTTGGTCCCAGGGTTTCGGGATGGCCGACCTCGAAAACTCTGTGCCCGCCACGCCTGCGACGCTGTACCGGCTGGCGTCCGTGTCCAAGCCCATCACCGCTACCGGTGTGATGCAGCTCTGGGAACGCGGCAAGCTCGACCTCGCCGCGCCGGTCCAGAAATACTGCCCGGCCTTTCCGCAGAAGGAATCGCCAATCACCGCGAGCGAACTCCTCGGCCATCTCGGCGGCATCCGGCGCTACAACGCCGACGGCAAAGGAGATATCCCCGAAGACAGCGCCAAGCATTTTGCAAGTATGGAAGAGTCGCTGCAGGTTTTTGCCGCGGACGCGCTGATCGCCAAGCCGGGAACGAAGTTCCACTATTCCACGTATGGTTACACGCTCATCGGCTGCGTGCTGGAAGGCGCCGCGTCGCAGAAATACATGGACTACGTGCGCGAGAATGTCTTCCGGCCCGCGGGAATGGAACATACGCAGGCCGATGAATTCTTCGCCATCGTTCCGCATCGGACCCGCTGGTATCACAAGGACCCGTCCGGAGTGGTGCGCAACGCCGGTGTGCTGGACTCCAGCTACAAGATTCCTGGCGGCGGGCTGATCTCCTCGGCGGAGGACATGGCGCGCTATGAGGGTGCCATCCTGGCGGATAAGCTCGTGCGGCGATCCACTCGCGATGCGATGTGGACGCAGCAAAAAGCCGCCGACGGCTCGCAGAACGGGTACGCGCTTGGTTGGGGCACGAACGCGGAGTCCGGTGTCAAACTCATCGCGCATACCGGCGGCCAGCAAGGCACCAGCACATCCGTAATCCTGGCACCGGAGCGCAACGCGGGAGTTGTGGTGCTCGCCAATCTGGACGGGGTGGATGTCCAAGCGCTCTCCACGGAAATCCTCAAAATCGTTCTGAGCCTGAAGCAGTAAGCGCCAGAGCGCCGCTGCGCGCCCGGCGAGAAATCACTTGACAATCCGTTCCGCGCCGCTGATATTAAACTGTATGGTTAACTATTCTTCCGCCGTGGACAACGTGCCGCTGGACGCCACCTTCGGCGCTCTTTCCGATCCCACCCGTCGCGCTATCCTCGCCCGCCTCGCCCAGGGCGAAGCCACCGTCTCGGAATTAGCCGAGCCCTTCGATGTTTCTCTGCCGGCGATTTCCAAACATTTGCGCGTCCTGGAATCCGCGGGACTCCTCCAACGCGAAATCGACGGCCGCATCCACCGCTGCCGCCTGGCTCCCCAGCCCATGAAGGATGCCGCCGCTTGGATCGACAAGTACCGCGCCTTCTGGGAACACCAGTTCGATGCCCTGGCGAAATATCTGGAATCCACCGCGGAGGAGAAAAAAGCATGGCCACGCCGCAAAGCAGTCCGGAACTCACGCTCCAAGTCCGCCGCACCTTCTCGGCGCCTCGCGAAAAAGTCTTCGCGGCCTGGACCCAGCGAGAGCAACTAGAAAAGTGGATGTGCCGGGACGTTCCCTCGCACACCGTCATTCATCATCAGCACGACGCCCGTACCGGCGGCCGCTACCTCATGGAGGTTCGCGATTCCGGCAACGGCGAAACGTATTGGGGGCAAGGCGTCTACCGCGAAGTACGGCCCCCAGAAAAGCTGGTCTTCACTTGGGCGTGGACCCAGGACAAGCCGGAGGGTACTTCGCTTCATCCCCACGAACCTGAAACGCTGGTCACCGTGGAATTCTTCGCGCGCGGAAACTCCACCGAAGTGGTGCTCACGCACACCCTTTTCCGCAGCGCTCCGGTCCGCGACATGACCGACCAAGGCTGGAACGGCTGCTTCGACATGCTGGAGAAAGTATTGCAATCGCCGGCTGCCTAGAGGGTCCGCTGCCGGGCGATTCGACGAATTTGCGATTTCGCGCTCGCCCGGCAATTCTCCGGCGCCCACATAGACACCGGACAAGCATTGCTAATCTCGCAATTGCTCCTTCTTCTCGGTTTTTCTAGACGGGCCAGAACCGTCCAAGGTATACTCGCCATCAGGTAAATCTCCGGTATGACTTGGCCTTCTGCCTTAGTCGTAGCGGACAAGCGGCGCACAGGAAACGAACATGTTCATTCCACGAATCTCTGTATCCCTCTAATCCGCCACGAGCGCGGATCTGATTCTCTTCCCCGTCGTTAACTATTAGTTGCCGCAGCCGCGTACGCGCCTGATTCTTCCGCCGCGCCGACGCAGAAACGCATAGGTTTTCATGGAAACGCAAGAGATTGCTGGTGCCTCACCGCCGATTCCTCTCTGGAGTTCCATCCGGGAAGCGATCCGCGGCTCGCACCAAGACTTCACCACCGGCAGCCTGAACCGCGCCATTCTCCTCCTGGCGATTCCCATGGTCCTGGAGATGGTGCTCGAATCGCTTTTCGCGGTCGTCGACGTCTTCTGGGTCGGCCGCCTCGGCGCCGACGCCGTGGCCACCGTCGGGCTCACGGAATCGCTGCTAAGCCTGGTCTTCGCGGTGGGTCTGGGCTTGAGCTTGTCCACCACCGCCATGGTCGCGCGGCGCATCGGTGAAAAAGATCCCACCGGCGCTGCGATCGCGGGCGTCCAAGCAATCGCCATCGGCCTCGCGGTTTCCGCAGCCGTCGGCATTCCCTGTTTCTTCTTCGCGCCGCAGTTGCTGCGCCTTATGGGCGCCTCGCCGCAAATCGTAGCGGTGGGCTCAGGCTATGCGCGCATCGCTCTGGGCGGCAGCGGCGCCATACTCATGCTTTTTCTCAACAACGCCATTTTCCGCGGCGCCGGCGACGCCGCCATCGCCATGCGCCTCCTGTGGGTCTCCAACATCATCAACCTCATCCTCGACCCTTGCCTGATCTTCGGTTGGGGACCATTTCCCAGGCTCGGCGTCACCGGCGCGGCCCTCGCGACATTCACCGGCCGCAGCATCGGCGTCGCCTATCAGTTTTATCGCCTGCTCCGCGGCAGCGAACGCATCCGCATCTTGCGCCACCAGATTCGTTTGGATCTTGGCGTTCTGCTGCGCCTGCTCCGCGTCTCCCTGACCGGTATTTTGCAATTCGCCATCGCGCACACCAGTTGGATCGGCCTCGTGCGCATCGTCAGCATCTTCGGCTCCGCGGCGCTCGCCGGCTACACCATCGCCATCCGCATCCTCATTTTCATCCTCTTGCCGTCTTGGGGTCTCAGCAACGCCGCCGCCACGCTCGTCGGCCAAAACCTCGGCGCCAAGCAGCCCGAGCGCGCCGAAACCTCCGTCTGGCGCACCGGCTTCTACAACATGCTGTTCCTGGGTGGCATCGGGCTGGTCTTCATGGTTTTCGCCGAACCTGTGGTGCGCCTGTTTACCCAGGACCCGCTGGTCGTGCCGCTGGCCGCCTCCTGCCTGCGCATCATCAGTTACGGCAACATTGGCTACGCGTACGGCATGGTGATGCTCCAGGCCTTCAACGGCGCGGGTGACACCCTCACGCCCACGGTAGTGAATCTCTTCGGCTTTTGGTTTCTCGAGATTCCCTTGGCTTACTGCCTGGCTCTGCCCGCCGGCATGCGTTCCAACGGCGTGTACATTTCGATCGTCGTCGCCGAAGGCGCTATAGCCGTAGCGGGAATACTTCTGTTCCGGCGTGGCCGCTGGAAGCGTCAGCAGATTTAGTGTCACGTCACGCTCGCGCCTTCCGCGCACCACCAGACGGCGCTGAGTGTGCGACTATTTAAACCAGTCCAGTGGACATTGCGAATGAGCCCTTCTTTACGCGTCATGAAATTTGGCGGCACCTCGGTCGGAGACGCCGACTGTGTGCGTCGCGCCGCTGCGATTGTTCAATCCGCGACCTCGCAAGGGCCGGTCGTGGTGGTCGTCTCGGCCATGAGCGGCGTCACCAACCGTTTGGTTCAGGCTGCCCATCGTGCGGAGGCCGGCGAACAGGATTTCCTAGCCGGTCTGATGGAGGAGCTTCGCAACCAGCATGGCACCGCGCTTGAAATCCTTGTGCGCGACCCGCAGAAGCGCGCCCCAATCGCGGAAGCCTGTCAGGAGGTCTTGGCAGAACTCGACCGTCTGCTGCGTGGCACATCTCTGCTTCGCGAGTTGACACCCCGCGCGCTCGACGCCATCTCCGGAATCGGAGAGCGCCTCTCCGCTCCTCTCGTCGCAGGCGCCATTTGTGAACTTGGCCTGCGCAGTGTTTCCGTTTCCGCCACCGAGGTCATCGTCACCGACCCTCATCACGGCCGCGCCGAACCATTGATGATCCCCACCCGCAACCGCGCCGAAGCGCGTCTGCGCCCGCTTCTAAATCAGGGCATCGTCCCCGTCGTCACCGGCTTCATCGCCGCCACGCCCGAAGGCGTACAAACCACGCTCGGCCGCGGTGGTTCGGACTATTCGGCCACAATTCTCGGTGCGGCGCTCGGCGCCCAAGAAACCGTGATCTGGACCGATGTCGATGGTGTCAAGACGGCGGATCCGCGCCTGGTTCCCGAAGCCCGCACCCTTCCCGAAATTTCCTATAACGAAGCGGCCGAGCTCGCCTACTTTGGAGCCAAGGTCCTGCACCCGAACACACTGCGCCCGGTCACCGCCGCCGGAGTTCCCGTCTGGATTCGCAACAGCTTTTCGCCGGAAAAGCCCGGCACCAAAATCACCGCGAAAGGAATGCCCACCGGCGGAGGCGTGAAGGCGCTCACCGCCATTCGCGACGTCACCTTGGTCACCGTCGGCGGCCCGGGAATCGTTGGCCTCACGGATGTCTTGGCCCGCTCCTTCGCCGCCACGTCGGAAACACGCACGAATGTCTTTCTGGTCTCGCAATCCTCTTCGCAAAACGACATCTGTTTCGTGATCTCTTCCGCCGACGAAAAACGCGCCTTGAAAGCTCTCCGCGACGCCTTCGCCCCGGAAATCGACGAACAGACCGTCGAACACGTCTCTGCAAATCCGGATGTCGCGATTGTCGCCGTCGTGGGAGAAAACATGCGCGGCATCCCCGGAGTCGCCGGCCGCACCTTCGGCGCCCTCGGCCGCGAAGGCGTAAACATCATCGCCATCGCTCAAGGCTCGTCGGAGTACAACATCTCCTTGGTCGTCGAGGCCAGTTCGATGCAGCGCGCCCTCGCCGCCCTGCACAAGGAATTTCGCCTGCACGAAGCCGCATCCTCCGTGGCCGAGAATTCGTCTTTACAGCCCGCGGAAAAGCACATCTGAAAGGACACGTCTGACGTAGGCGCCGAGCTTCAGAGTCTGTGTGGCAACTCTTTGGCTGCGACCGCGTTACAGCCGAATTCCGAAGACGGAGCTGCTCTGCTGCCGCGGTGCGCTGGCCAGGTAGCGAATGCTGCGGCGCTAAGCAACCCTGGCCAGTTGCGGACGGACGCGC
>JBGOVR010000157.1:0-9993 GCA_041478205.1 Candidatus Acidiferrum sp. | reverse complement strand
GCCTTCCTACTCCTACAGCAACATTGCTTACGAAACCTCGTATCTCAACGCTGACGGCAAAGTGATCGCCTCCAACAAAGGAACTCTTTCTCTAACGCTTGGTCCCCAAGGAGAGAAAAACACCCAACTCCGCGACCTGACCTATCCCAGCGGCACCGCCACCTACAAAATCCGCGTCACCTCCGCCACTTCGCAAGCCGAGTAGCACGCGGTCGGCTTATAGGCGCACAATGCATTGCGCTCTCCGAGCGCCGTTTCAACGCTGCGTTCCCCGTGTTTCTCGCCGAAATAATTTTCCGGCGACTCGCTACTCGGAATAGATACACAAGAATGACGAAAAGAGGCCCCATGCTGCCCGCGGCTGAACACCCTATCACGCGACGCGACCTGCTCCGCGGCGCCGCCACCGGGATGATCGCGCTAGCTATGCGCCCCGCTACCGACGCCGCGCCGCCGTCGGCAAAACCTCCCAACATCGTTTTCATCCTCGCCGACGATCTCGGGTACGCCGACGTCTCCTGCTATGGCCGCCCCGATCTCAGCACTCCGAATATCGACCGCCTCGCCGGCCGAGGACTACGTTTTCTGCAGGCTTACGCGAACTCCGCCGTATGCACCGCCACGCGCACGGCCTTGATCACCGGCCGCTACCAGTATCGGCTGCGGCTCGGCCTCGAGGAGCCCTTGGTAGGCAACCCCGATGTCGGTCTTCCTCCGGAGCACCCCACGTTGCCATCTCTGCTGAAGAAAACCGGCTACAGTTCGACGCTGGTCGGCAAGTGGCATCTGGGCGTTCTGCCAAAGTTTGGCCCTCTCCAGAGCGGCTACGATCATTTCTACGGATTTCGCGGCGGCGCCTTGGACTATTTCTCGCACGCTGACGATTTCTGGGACGACGATGTTTCGATCCATCAAGTGGGTTACCTCACCGATTTGCTCGGCACTCGCGCCGTCGACGTGGTGAACGGCTACGCGAAATCCGGCCAACCCTTCATGGTCAGCCTTCACTTCAACGCCCCGCACTGGCCCTGGGAGGCCCCCGGCGACGAGGCCGAGTCGGAACGCTTAGGGCAACCGGGCAGCGCAGGCCTTGTTGACTTCGACGGCGGTTCACAGAAAACCTACCAACGCATGATTGAAGACATGGATCGGCAGATTGGCCGGGTGCTGCGGGCGTTGGACGCGCATGGGCTGACGGAGAACACCATCGTTATTTTCACCAGTGACAATGGCGGAGAGCGTTTTGCCGATACCTGGCCTTTCACCGGGAAAAAGACAGAATTGCTGGAAGGCGGCCTGCGCATTCCGGCAATCATCTCCTGGCCGGGGCGCATTCCGCGCGGCCTCACCACCGACCAGGTTTCCATCAGCATGGATTGGATGCCCACGCTACTCGCCGCGGCAGGCGGCGAACCCGATCCTGCTTACCCCGCCGATGGCATGAATCTCTTACCGTTCCTCACGCAGAATGCCGCGCCAATCCCGCGCAAACTATTCTGGCGCTACAAAGCGAACGCACAGCGCGCCGCCCGCGACGGCAACTATAAATTCCTCAAAATTCTTGACAACACCTTCCTCTTCAATGTCGTGGAAGACCCGTTGGAGCGCGCCAACCTAAAAGAACGCCAAAAGGACGTCTATCATCGGCTCGTCCGGGAGTGGTATGACTGGAACGCCTCGATGCTACCCGAGATCAAGGAGAGCTTCACCGGCGGCTTCAGTGGCCAACAACTCGCCGACCACTTCGGCGCGAAAAAACCGGACCAACTGCCCGACATTCCGGGCCCACCAGACGACTAAAAACCAGCGCACCCCGCCCGGGAACGCCAATCTCCCGATTGGCGTTTCGCTGGCCGCCAATTCGAACAGATGGTCCCTCAGCGGCACCGGCAGATCTGTCCACTGAATCTTTGGCATCTACTCACCAAAGGTCAGTCTCGCCAGTTCCCTCTTGATGCGCTCGCGCTCTTCTTCATCGCCAGATGCGCTCAGGGCATCGGCGAGCGCAAAGAAACGCCGTTTCTCGGCCTCTTTCGATTCCAAGCCGCGCAAGCCGCGAACCGACAAGAGCCGCCCCACACCGGAACAGATCCAGTTGCGCGCCTACGAAATCGAAGGCGAAAGCTGCCTAGATTTCCGCCCGCTCCAAACTCCCCGCCCTTGTAGCGGCGAGTTTAGCTCGCCATCTTCTCCGGTGTAGTCGGCGGACTTGAGTCCGTCCCCTCCGACGCCTTTGTGGGTCGGACCTTTAGGTCCGACATACGGCTCGCTCGCTTCCTAACGACCCCTACCTTCGTTCTCCGCATCCGCCAGCAGGCGCGTGCGGAGATTCTTTTCCGCATGGGTTGCGTCAACCTATAGCTCATCAGCCATTCTTGGGCCACACTTCTACCCCATCTTTACTCTTGACATTTGGCTTTTCTAAGTAATATTATGACGCCGTTATGACAAGCCATCCTTTTTCCCTGCCGGACCCAAACGATGAACGAGCCATCGAGTTGCATAAGGACCAAGTTCTAAGCGCGCACGCACTAGTCCTTGATCTAATCGATAGCGCGCTTGAAGAATCGGTACCGAAGGCGCACCAATTCTTTAAGCTCGTCGACGGCAAAGTCGATCTGTCAGTGCACGCCGCCTGGACAAGGTATCTTACAAGGCAGTTTCTACACACAAAGCACGTCAGCGTCGAAGAGGAGGACCCTAGCTTCGATGTCGAGAAGATTTCAAATTGCGGGCTGTGCCTTAGCCTCGACGACAGTCAAGTAAGAATACTGAAGGCGACCCAAAACGGAATTCCAAAGGCTACGAGTGAAGCTCGACGTCAATTCTATAGCAGCAACCAACTACTCCTGCCCTTCACGAACCATAAGGAGCCGAGTTCCAATCTCGAAGTACGATTAGGGCTCGTTGTCCTGTGGCACATGGATGCAAACTACAACTTCTCGGGAATTGAGGTCGCTTGTCCTAGGAAAGAGCGGGAGGACGGTAGCGTTGACTGCTATTGGATCGCACGATGGAAAAGAGATGAAGAGCGCGGCGTCGGTAGTCAATCAACGCCAACTCCTCCAATGCCGGATCTCGATGAGATTCGACTGCTTCGCAACAGTAAGAAAGCAACAAGCTAACCGAAGATGCAGAATGAACTCTTTGGCTTTCGACAAATGCCGCCGGTCAACGGCCAGCGAATCCGGCAAGCTAGAGAACTCGCCGGCCTTACTCAAGCGGCTCTCGCGGAAATACTGGGAGTCGATCAAA
Source organism: Candidatus Acidiferrum sp. (assembly GCA_041478205.1). Taxonomy (GTDB): domain Bacteria; phylum Acidobacteriota; class Terriglobia; order Acidiferrales; family UBA7541; genus Acidiferrum. Next base: position 6,738 of record JBGOVR010000157.1, on the reverse strand, counting down.
CCATGGTCGCTCACATTGAACGTGGCACCAGGCAACCCACCGACGAGTTATTGGAGGCAATAGCGCCGGAGCTACATTTTCCAGCATCGTTTTTCAGCCAGCCCACGCCTCCAGAATTCCCCAGAGGAAGCTTACTCTTCCGGTCAAAGGCAGTCATCGGAAGGAAAGTTATAGGCCAAGCTCACGCTCATGCGGAGCTCGTTTTTGAACTTACAATGAAGCTTGCATCGCAAGCTTCACTGATACCGATCCGTCTACCAACTGAGCGTGACCCGATCAAGGCAGCACAACAGGTGCGCTCGTTGTTCGGGAACCGAGAGGAACCGGCCACCGGCCTGATACGGGCCATAGAAAAGCTTGGGGTAATCGTCATTCCAATCCCCGAACTAAGGGAATGTGACGCTTTTGCCGTTTGGGCTGGAGCCGACCGCTCGTATCCGGTCATTGGAATGCTGGTTGGCAGATCTCATGACAGAACGAGAATGAGCCTAGCCCATGAGCTCGGGCATCTCATTTTGCATCGGTACGCTGCGGGTGCAACGCAGCAACTGGAAACGGAAGCATATCAGTTCGCAGCCGAACTCCTTACCCCAGCGAGCTCAACCGCGGTTGACCTACGTGCGGAGAAACTCAATCTGTTCAGGCTTGTCTCGCTGAAGGGAAAATGGCAGGTATCGATGCAGGCGATGGCACGCCGGGCGCGCGACCTTGGAGTCATCACCGACCGCCAGTATCGCTATCTAATGCAACAAATCAGCTTGAAGGGCTGGCGCACCGTTGAGCCTCAGTTCGGACCCGTCGAATTGGAGCGCCCTCGGGCCATCCGAAAATTGATCGAGGTCACCTTTGGACAGCGCCTGAATACGCCGGCAATAGCTAAAGAATTCAAACTGTCAGATGCTTTCGTGGCTAACTTACTTGAGATGTGCTCGCCCGGCCCCGGAAAGCAAGTAAAATCGAAAACTCGCGACCGAAAAAAAGTGCTCACCTTCTCTGGCAAGAAGTAAGCGGGTGGCACATCCTTTTGTCGCCTTTTCTCGCGGCGCACGCAACTACGCGAATCAATCCAGCGAATGGTCCTCCTTTGAAGCCGCATTCCCCTTCGCTCCTCTATATTTCCGATTTCGATTTTCCCTATTCGACTCTCGCCAGCCTTCTTGACGCATCTTCAGGTCTAGCATTTTGAGCACGCTCAACGAAAAAACCTCAGCGACCGCTGGTGCCGAATTTTGCCGAAAGGTAGAATTCCGAAAGGAACTCCGGGCCAAAAGAGCCCGAAGGAGGAAGTCATGCTCAAAATAGTGGAAACTCCGTCGCCCGCGCCGCGCAAGCCGCGAGCCGCCAAGAGCCACCCCACACCAGAACAGATCCAGTTGCGCGCCTACGAAATCTACCTCGAGCGGCGCGGCGCTCCCGGAAATGCCTTGCAGGATTGGGTGCAAGCGGAACGCGAGCTACTCCAGAAGCCCCGCAAAACCACCCGCGCCACCAAAGCGAAAGCCGCATAGACTTCCGCCCGCTTCTCTTCCAGAACCACCGCTTTCCACCGTCGCAGGCACCCCACCCTGCCCTCACTCGGCCCCCCGCGTCTCCGTGACTTCTGTTTACCCTGAGCCGCGAAGGGTGCTCTTCCCTTTGGGCCCTCTGTGTCAAGTTCTTCGCCTTCCCTCTTCTCTGCCGGGTGCCCTAGGCGCCGCCTCTGCGCCTGGAGCTTTTGACCCTAACCCCGCCGAGCACCCCCGGAGCCCCGAGCCTCCCGCACCTATCTCCTCCCCTGCAGCGAACTACAAGATTTCACACCACTTGCGACAAACCACAGAATGTAGTTGACAGGATAGGTATATTTGTGGTAATATTCCCTATGAAGTTGCGGCACAGCCCCGTCCGGTCGACTCTCCCCGTCGCTCCTGCGTTATCAGTTGAGTTCGCGTCTCTCTTACTCAAAAACGCCCCTGTTCTCGAGCTAACTCCTTTAGATTCCACTCTTACGAGGAATGCGCCAAGTGGCCCCGATCTTCGGCCTGTAACTCTTTTAGAATCAATCGGTGATTTTACTAAGTCCTTTAGATCCCACTCTTACGAAAAAACGGCCCGTAAGTCCTTTATTTCCCACTCTTACGAAATCATTGGATTTGAAGCCCCATCGAATCATACTCTTACGGAAAAGAGGGGGAGGGGGTACTACGCTCGCCGCCACCGCGGGATGCCGCTCGACGGAACAACAAAATGGCCCTAGAATCATCTTGATCGGCAAGCTCGATTCATCCTCGGCAGGACACAGGCACCCATGACCGACACCAATTCTCCATTCGCCCCCGTCGAAGAAGCCGTCGAAGAAATTCGCCAAGGCCGCATGATCGTCCTCGTCGACGACGAGGACCGCGAGAACGAAGGCGACCTCGCCATGGCCGCCGAAAAGATCACCCCCGAAGCCATTAACTTCATGGCCAAGTACGGTCGCGGCCTCGTCTGCATGCCGCTCACCGAAGATCGCTGCGACGAGCTGCACCTGCCGCTCATGTCCCCGATCAACACCTCCGTGCACGGCACCGCGTTCTGCGAAGCCATCGACGGCCGCCTGGGGGTCACCACCGGCATCAGCGCTTCCGACCGCGCCATCACCATCCTTACCGCCATCGACTCGAAAACGCGCCCTCAAGATCTCGCCCGGCCCGGCCACATCTTCCCGCTACGCGCGCGCAATGGCGGCGTGCTCGTCCGCGCCGGCCAGACCGAAGCGAGCGTCGACCTTGCGCGCATCGCCGGCCTCAACGCCTCTGCCGTCATCTGCGAAATCATGAGCGAAGACGGCACCATGGCTCGCGTGCCGCAGCTCCACGAATTCTGCAAGTTGCACGATCTGAAGATGCTCACCGTAGCGGACCTCATCCGCTACCGCATGCTGCACGAGCGCTACGTGCGCCGCGTCGCGGAAGCCATGCTTCCGACACGTTTCGGCGAATTTCGCATCATCGCCTATTCCAGCGATGTGGACCACGACCAGCACATCGCCTTGGTCCGCGGCAGCCTCGAAGGGCCCACTCCCCCGCTCGTCCGCGTACATTCGCACTGCCTCACTGGCGACGTCTTCGGCTCCATCACCTGCGACTGCTCGGAGCTCGTTTCCCGCTCCCTGACGGCCATCGCCAAAGACGACCGCGGCGTTTTCCTCTACCTCCATCACACCGGACGCGGCTTCGGCATCGAATTATCCGAAGAACCCGGCTCGCTGCCGCAAATTCATTTCCACTCGCGTGGCCAGCTCGATCGCGAGCCCGCCCGCCAGCGCATGGTCCAGCACGAAAGCGGCATTGGCGCGCAAATCCTGATCGACCTCGGCCTCAAGGATATCCGCGTGCTCACCAATCACCCGAAAAAGGTCGTAGCCCTCGAAGGCTACGGCATCCGCATCGCCGACCAGGTCCCGCTGCGCATCGAGTTTCCCCGCCCCACGCACCAGAGCCTATAGCCATGCACACCACGACCACTTCTGCCCGCCTCTCCGGGGGACGAGTGCGTCGTCGTTACAAGCGCGGTTCTTCTTGTTCGCTTTCTGTTTCGGTTGCGGGCGGCTCGACAGCAGTTGGCTTGGTAGGTGCTTTCGGTTTCGCGGGTGGCGCGGCTTGCTTCACCGCTAGCGCTTTCGCGCAGGCTGCGCAACCCGCGTTATTCGCGGGCTTTCCCGTGGTCAGGTATTTCCGCATTTTGTCGAGGCGCTTTTTGCCGATGCCGCGGATCGCGACCAAGTCGTCGACGCTTTTGAACGGGCCGTACGATTTGCGCATTTGGAGAATCTTGTCCGCGGTCGCGGGCCCGATGCCGGGCACCTGCTGCAACTCTTCCGAGGTCGCGGAGTTGAGATTGACCGGTTTGAGCGGTGGCTTCTTCGTTGTCGCCGATGCAGCACTCGCAAGAGCGAGCGCGGTGAATAACCAAACGAGCGCGATAGCGCGGCGGATGGGGAGTGTCGAAAAGTAAGGGTGCGTCATAACCGTTGTATATTGCAACGGTTATGTTAATAAGTCAATAACGTTGATGGCATCGCCGCTCGGCCCTACAGCTGATTACCCTGCGCGTCGTAAACCTCGAACTCGCCGAAGAGTCTGGCTTGTTCCTCGATTTGAGTGCGGTCGCCGACGACGACGATCTGCATGTTCGCGGAATCGAAATACTTCCGGGCGGTCGCAAGCAAATCAGCCGGCGTCAGAGAGCGCACTTTCTCGCGGTACGTTTCGAGGTAGTCGTCCGGCAGCTCGTTCAGCGCCACGGTCGCAAGCTGGCCCAGCAGGCCCTCCTGGGTAGCGAGCCCCATGGAGAAAACGCCGCTCAGATAATTTCGCGCGTCGGCAAGTTCGGGCTCCGGCACTGGCAGTGCCCGCAGCTTGTCGAACTCGTAGAAAATCTCCGTTAGCGACGCGGCGACTACGTCGCTGCGAACCGCGGCGGAAACCGAGAAGTATCCATGCTGCCGCAACGGATTGACGCTGCTGCGCGGACTGTAAGTGTAGCCCTTGTCCTCGCGGATATTCATCACCAGCCGGGAATTGAACGCTCCGCCGTAGAGGCTGTTCGTCAATCCCAGCTTCACCCAGTCCGGATGCTTCCGCGTGATCGCGTGGCACCCCGCCAGAATCTGCGCCTGCACCGCGCCCGGCACGTGCACCAGATACACTCGCCGCCCGCGCGGATTCGCGGGCGCCGCCGCCGGGGTGGCGGCCGGCTTCTTGCCTGCCCAAACGCCAAAAACTTTTTCGACGGTTTTCAGCATGGCGGAGGGATCGAAATCGCCGACGAGCACCAACAACGCATTCTCGGGGGTGTAAAATTCGCGATACACCGACAACAGATCGTCGCGCTTGTACGCGGCGACTTGCTCTTCGTTGGGCGACACTTGGGCGTAGGGATGCGCGCCGAACAAGACTTTTCTCAGCCGCTCACTTGCCAAGAATCCCGGCTGAGTGCGGCTCAGCTTTACTTCTTCGAGTTTCTGGCGGCGTTCGCGTTCGAACTCGGGTTCGGGGAAGGCTGCTTCCCTGGCAAGTTCGTTGACCAGGCCGAGCAGCGGCTCGGCAAGCTCGGACAATCCGGCGAACGAAATGGCGCTGGTGTCCGCTCCCGCGCTGGATGATAGGTCCGCGCCAATGCGGCGCAAATCTTCTTCGATTTGGCGGCTGGTGCGTTTTGCGGTTCCGGTGCGGACGACAGTGGCGGTCATTTCCGCGAGCCCAGGTCCCCGGTGGATCGCCGCGGCATTGCCCGAACGGAAGAACAGCTCGCCGTGAAGTTTTGGGATGGCGTGCGACTCCGCGAGCACGACCTCTAGGCCGTTCGCGAGCCGTGCCTTGGTTCGCTTCGGCCACGTCACCGGCCGCTCGGCTGATAGCGCCGGCACTGCGCTGAGTACTTCCGCGACGCGGGTAGCCATTACGCGGCCTCCTTCGCGCCCGCATCCGCGGGTGAAACCGCGTTCACCGGACGGCGGAAGACAATGGCGCGCTTTTCGACGCGCAGATATTTCTGAGCTACCGCTTGGATCTCTTCGCGCTTGACGGCCATGAAGCCATCGAGAATGGTATTCACGAGTTGCGGTTCGTTATCAAACAGCGTGAAGCACGCCAAGAGGTGCATCAAACCGTACCTAGGCATGCCGCCCCGGCCTCCTTCAAGAGTCGAAAAATAATCCGAGCGCCATTTCACTTTCAATTGCTGCAGTTCGTCGTCGCTGATACCCGCGTCCCGTACCTCGCGAATCACGGCATCGAACTCCGCGAGGGTTTTCTCGCTCGAATACTCCGGCTTGTGAAGGATTCGCGTGACCATCTGCGTGGGGCCGTTGTAGCCGAAAATATCGTCGATCCCTCCGTCGACTTCCACCGCCACTTGCTTTTCGAGGACCAACTCACGGTAGGCGCGTCCTGCGCGTCCTCCGTACAGCGCCTGGTCTAGCAGGGCCATCGCGCACCAGTCAGTGGTTCGCCTTGGAGGGACCGGATAACCGATGGCCATCGCCGGGAGCGTTCCGAATTTTTCTTCCACGTTTCCCCGGCGCTCTTCCGTCTGCTCCGGTTCGCTGGGATCGGCAAACGGCGGAGGCGCACCCGCGGGAATATCACCAAAATACTTCTTCGCCAGGGCGATACCTTCTTCGGCCTTTACGTCTCCCAGGATCAGCAGCACGGCATTGTTGGGCACGTAGTAGGTCTTGAAGAACGCTTGCACATCGGTGAGATTGGCGGCGTCCAGGTCCGCGAAGTCTCCATAGAAATTGTGCGAATTGGCCCAGTTGCGAAAAGCTATCGGCGGCAGATCGAGCCAGGGAAACCCACCGTAGGGCTGGTTCATGACGTTGACGCGGACTTCTTCTTTCACCACGTCGCGCTGATTGCGGAGATTCTCGTCGTCGACTTTCAAGGCGCGCATGCGGTCGGCCTCGAGCCACAACACACGCTCGAGGGCATTGGAGGGCACGGCTTCAAAATAATTCGTTACGTCGTAATGCGTCGAGCCATTCAGCACGCCTCCGCTCGAATTGATCAGCTTGATGTGTTGCATCTTTGGCGCGTTTGCCGAGCCTTGAAACATCATGTGCTCGAACAAGTGCGCGAACCCGCTGCGTCCTTGCGGCTCCAGCCGGAATCCGATTTTGTAGTACACGCCCACGGTCACCACCGGCGCGGACGCGTCTGGCGCGACCACTACCTTCAACCCATTCGCCAGCGTGGTGCTTTCCATTGCAAT